>CAZJRV010000062.1:0-13407 GCA_964548235.1 uncultured Verrucomicrobiota bacterium | reverse complement strand
CATCCCCGCCGATGATTCGGCAGTGCTATGTATCACCGGCAACGGGTTGAAGACACTCGATGCCGTGGAAAACCACGCGGGCGCCACCCGCGAAATCAGCCCCAGTCTGCGCGAGTTTGATGCGCTGCTGGAAAGGGACAAAACTTTAACCGCAAACTAACGAAATTTTATGCCAGTTCAAATTCGCATTCCCACCCCGCTGCGCAAGCTAACCCACGACGAGGAAACCGTGGAGACAGCTGCCGAAACCATTGGCGCCGCCATCACCGATCTGGAGACCCGCTACCCCGGCATTCAGGAACGGCTGCTTGATGACGACGGCCAAGTGCGCCGCTTTGTTAACGTGTACGTCAACGAGGAGGACATCCGGTTCCTGCAGGAAAAAGACACGCCCCTCAAGGACGGCGACGAGGTAAGTATCATCCCGGCAATCGCCGGCGGTTAAGCCATTTAAGCCATGCCCGCAAAAAAGAAAAAAGCGGCCAAGAAAAAAGCCGCGAAGAAGGTTGCGAAAAAGGCCGCCAAGAAAGCCACCCAAGGCCGTCTACGCTTGTGGCTAATGTATCCGCCCAAGCACATCACCTCACCGGTGATTTGTGAATTGGTGACGCGCTTTGGTTTGCTGGTGAATCTTCGACAGGCGGAGGTGCGCGATGAGATTGGCATTGTGTGCCTTGAGCTGGAAGGCCCGCGCGATGACTTGAAGAAGGCCACGCGCTGGCTGGAGCGCAAGGACATCAAGGTGGAGCCAGTGGAAATCAACGTCATCGAAAGCTGAAGCGCGCGATGGCTGAGGCGTTCACATTTGATTGGGACGTGCCGCCGGAAACCATCGCCGAGGTGCGCCGCCGCACGCTTTACCCCTTCAAACCCGCCGGCCCGGAAACCGATGCCGAGATGGCGGAAAATCCTGACACCGTTTTTGGCGCGGCCATTCAGTCGGGCGAACCAGTCGGCTGCGTGGCTGTGCTGGATGAGCCCAAGCATGACTGCCCGTTGCGCGTCCGTTGGCTGGGGGTGGATGAGGCCGTGCGCGGGAAAGGCATCGGCACGAGGCTTGTTCAGGCCACGCAAGTCTACGCCGCCACACGCCAGCTCGGTCTGTGGGCGGATGTGCGTGTGAAGGCAATCCCCGTTTATGAGCGGCTGAAGTTTGAGCCGTGTGGAGATTTTTTTGACCTGCCCGACATCGGCGCTCACCGCGTAATGCGCTGGTGGCCGGCGGGACTCCGGCCTTGAATGGCCGCTTGTTTTCGTGTTTTCTACCGCCGGAATAGGCGCGGTTCATCCGGTGGCCATGATGATTCATATTTCCAGAGACGGCGACCAATTCGGCCCGTACAGCCCCGAGCAGGTGCAGGAGTATCTGGCCGCCGGCCAATTGTTGCCCACGGACATGGCTTGGTATGAGGGCGCGGCGGATTGGGTGCCCGTCACGGAGGTGGTTGCTGGTGCAACAGCGGCACCACCTTCGGGGGTGGTTTGTACCAACTGCGGCGCGGCGATGGAGGCGGATCAGGTGATTTGCCTCGCGTGCGGACAGAATTTGGATGAACCAAAACTCACCGAGGAACAGGCCGCCGCCGATCTGGCTGCGGCTATGGCGCACAAGCCGATTGTGATCCCGCCGCCCTATACTTATGAGGACGAAACCGCTGACCGCGCCGGCGCAGTCAATTCCATCGGTTGGGCGCTCATGACCGCCTGCCTGCTGCCAGTGTTCGGCGGGGGCGACTGGGTGGTGTCCATCATTGACATGTGGAGCAAGGCCCCGGCCAACCCGGCCGAAGATGCCCCCGCTTTCCTGCCCTACACATGGCAGATGATGTTTGACATTTTGGCGCCCGGCATCCTGGGCCTTGCTTGCATCATCCTCGCCTCCGCTTCCCATGGCCGTGCCCGTGGCGTCACGATGCTCGTGTTAATGTGCGTCATCCTAGGGCTCGGCTTGGCAGAGAAGGAGGCGGGAACTTATGACCTGCAGGTGGCTGTGGACACCACCCCGGCATTGGACAGCGACAGCAGCAGCAATGGCAACGACCCGGCTGCCGGCCCCGGACAAGGCCCCGCCACGGCTGCCAACGAAGTGGCACCCGGGGTGCCCAAGGCCACCTCCGAGAAAAAGGTGATGAATATTTTTTATGAAAAGCTCAAATTCAATCCTGGCGAGCATGCCGTGCTGATGTTTCTGTTTTTGATCGGTTGGGTGGGCACGGTGTTCGGCGCCAAGGCGCGGCTGTACCGACCGGACAGCAAGGTGGTGTGGATCGCCGGCATGGTGGGCGGCGTAGCCTCCATCCTGTTTTGGTTTATGCCCTCCGGCGGCGGCATCATGCTCACTACCATGACCGGCGCAATGGGCGACAATCTCTTCCTCGGCCTCGGTCTGCTCCTGATGTTCCTACTGCAAGTTGGCGCGGCGGTGTGCTGCTTCATCAACACCCGCCGCATCCGGCCCAGTCTCATGAAAAAATACGCCAACCTCGCCGTCAGTTGCGCAGTGGCGGGGGTGATGCTTTCGCTGGTGCCTGCGTGGGGCAAAGTGATTTTTGATGAAACCAAAGAACACCACGCCAAGGCCAAGGCCCGTTACAAAAAAGTGGAGGACTCGCTGGAGAAGGCGTATATCGGCAGCCAAACCGCCCGTAACGAAGCCAAGCTCGCGAAGGTGGAAAAGCCAACCAACGCCATCATCAACTCAGTATGCGGTTGGTTGCTTACGGGCGTGAAATACCTCGCATGGCTGGGGGGCCTGTTGATTGTTTTGCCCCTGTCCCTGGTGGAAATCCTCTGCGGCCGACGCGAACCGGATGCCGCGGAATTTACTTGATGGGTAATATTTACATTGTGGTGGACGGATTGCCCGATGGCCCGCACACGAGCGAGGCCCTGCGGAAACGCTTGACCAAGGGGGATTTGCCGCGAGACATCCACGCCAGCCGCGAAGGCGACAGCGATTGGGTGCCCCTCACCGAGTTGATCGGTGAAGTGTCGGCAACTACTGAGGCAAAACCCGCATTTTCCATTTCCAATATATCTGAAAAGCAACTGCGCTCCGGCGCTTGGATTGGGCTGGGAATTTTATTTTTGGCCGCTTTCATTTTCCCCTCGCCAATCAACGACGGCTGGGGCGTTCTAAACCTGAAAACCGGCTGGGTGAAGGAACACCTCGGCTGGACACCCATCCCATTGATGTTATGGCCCGCCACGGCGGGGGTGGCAACCATCGCTTTGGGGCTGTTGCTGCACGGGCGCGTGCGCGCGGTGGCGGGGCTTTTGCTGGCGTTGTTGCCGCTGTTGTTGCTGCTTGTCTTGGGCGGCGGCGTAATGGTGCAGGCACTGGAGATGTTCACGGACCTGAGTGAAACGCAAATGGCGGATTTGCAGGACAAGGACAAGATGAAGGGGAAAATGGCATCGCTGCTGGCATCCTTTGCAAGCCTGAGTGCCACAGCGCTGTTGGTATTCACCGCATTGACGGGTGTGATCGCTTCGTTGTACGCCACGGCACTGCTGCTGCCTTCTGCTGTGCGCGCGTTGCGCCCGGCATCCACCGGCGCATATTATGCAGGTTTGATTGGCGGTTGCCTCCTGTTGATTTTGCAGTTGCTGCTATTGATTGTGTCCGTGCCGCTGTTGCTGGTGAACTGGGTGCAGGGCGTGGGCCAAGTGGCGGCAATATTGATGCACATGGCGGCCGTCATCATTGGCTTCACCAACACCACAAGCCGGCCGCCAGCGGTGGCGGTGCGCCGGGGGTGTTGGGCGCTGGGACTGGCGACAGGCGGTTGCGTGGTGTATGGCGTGGCGCTGCTCGGCTCCGCACTGATGGCGGAAGGAGTTCAGGAAACCATTGGGATGTATATGTTTAAATTCTGGCTGTGGTTCAGTGCGGCGGTGCTGCTGCTACCGCTGGCACTGGCCGACCTTTGGCTGGGCAAAACAGTTGACGCGCCCACGCATTTGCCCGAAACAGACCGCCCATGAATGACGCCGAAGGCAATGAACCGTTGAAGGATTTCATCCGCGACCGCGTGGCGGCGGATGTGGCTGCCGGGGCGTATCCCGGTGTGGTCACCCGATTCCCGCCGGAGCCAAATGGCTACCTGCACATTGGCCACGCAAAATCCATCTGCCTCAATTTCGGTATCGCGCTGGAAAACGGCGGCGTGTGCAACCTGCGCTTTGATGACACAAATCCCACGAAGGAAGACACCGAGTACGTGGATTCCATCACCGAGGATGTCCATTGGCTGATCGATGGCTGGGCGGACTCAGTGCTCTCGCGCGAAACTTTTTTTGCCTCCAGTTATTTTGAGCAACTGCACGATTACGCCGTGCAGCTCATCCGCGATGGCAACGCCTACGTGTGCGATTTGCAACCGGAGGAATGGGAGACTTACCGCGGCGTGCCCGAGAAGCCCGGCAAAGAAAGCCCGCACCGCAATCGGAGTGCAGAGGAAAACCTCGACTTGTTTGCCCGCATGCGTGCGGGCGAGTTTGCCGATGGCGATAAGACTCTACGCGCGAAGATCGATATGGCGTCGCCTAACTTGCACCTGCGCGATCCGGTGATTTACCGTATCCGGCACGAGGCGCATCATCAGGCAGGTGACGCATGGTGCATTTACCCGATGTACGATTTCACGCACTGCCTGTCGGACAGCATCGAGGGCATTTCGCATTCCATCTGCACGCTGGAGTTTGAGGTGCATCGGCCGCTTTACGATTGGGTGCTGGATAATTTGCCGGTGCCTCAGCCGCGTCCGCATCAGCATGAATTTTCGCGCCTGAGCCCTACGTTTATGGTGATGAGCAAGCGCAAGCTGCTGCAGTTAGTGGAGGAAAATCACGTGCACGGCTGGGATGATCCGCGCATGCCCACGCTCGCGGGCTATCGACGGCGCGGGTTCACGGCTTCCTCGATCCGAAAGTTTTGCCAAGGCGTGGGTGTCACCAAGTTTAAGGGCGTCCATGACGTGGGCTTGTTGGAAAATGCCATCCGCGAGGAGCTAAACCAAACCGCCGAGCGCCGATGCGCAGTGCTCGATCCATTGGAGGTGGTCATCGACAATTATCCTGAAGAGCAAACCGAAGAACTCGAGGCGGTCAATAATCCGGAAGACGAAAGTGCCGGCAAACGCGGGTTGCCATTTGGGCGTCGGTTGTACATTGAGCGTGCGGATTTCATGGAAGATCCGCCAAAGAAATTTTTTCGCCTTGGGCCCGGGCGCGAGGTGCGGCTGCGCTACGCCTATTTCATCACCTGCCAATCGGTGGAAAAAGATGAGGCCGGAAACATCCTGCGCATCCATTGCACGTACGACCCCGAGACACGCGGCGGCAGTGCGCCCGATGGCCGCAAGGTGAAGGGCACCCTCCATTGGGTCAGCGCCGAGCACGCGGTGGATGCGGAGGTGCGGCTGTACGACCGCCTTTTTACAGAGCCCGAGCCCGACGCATCGGGTGATTTTTTGCGGTGCCTAAACCCTGATTCACTGAAAAAGATCACCGGCAAGCTGGAGCCTTCGCTTGGCGCTCTGCCGGTCGGCGAACGCGTTCAATTCGAGCGTCTCGGCTATTTCACTCCTGATCCAAAGGACTCCTCGGTCAAGCATCCCATCTTCAATCGCATCGTCGGCCTCCGCGACAGCTGGGCCCGGCAGGTAAGAAAGTAATTAACGTACAGCTGCTTCTGACGCGCCGAAAATTTTTGTTTGCCTCACTGTGCGGATGGGCGAATCGTTCCCGCGTATGGCCGATTCCAATCAACGCGCGGACACCGGCGCCTCGTTTCGCCAGTGCCTGTTGGAATTGAAATGGATGGTGGCGACGTGGATAATTTTTTTCGCCTGGGTGATCGGATATTCCAGCGTGGCAGGTTACGCAGCGGCAGAAACGGCGGAGGTGCAAATGGTTTGGGGCATTCCGCGCTGGGTGTTTTTTGGATGGCTGGTTCCTCTGGGCGCAGCCAACGTTTTCACGATTTGGTTTTGCCTGTTCAAAATGCAGGATGAACCGATGGAGGAACTGCCGGAGGATATGCTGTGATGCTGGCGGAAGCGGGAAGCAATGCGGCGTTGGTGAGTTTCTGCATTTACACGGTGGTGGTGTTTGCGCTGGCGTGGCTGGCGGGTCGGCAACGGGCGGGCAAGTCGTTCATGAACGAGTATTTCCTCGGCAGCCGCAATCTTGGGATGTGGGCGTTCGCCTTCACCTATGCGGCCACCAGCGCCTCGGGCGGCAGCTTCATGGGGTTCCCGGCAAAAATTTACACCTACGGCTGGGTGATGGCACTATGGATTGGCGGCTATATTGTAGTGCCGCTGGTGGCGATGGGGTTGATTTCCAAACGACTCAATCAAGTGGCACGCAAGTCGGGCAGCATCACGGTGCCGGAGATGATGCGCAAACGGCTGGGCAGCCCCACGGTGGGGCAGGTGGCGACGGTGTTGCTGGTGTTTTTCCAATTCTTTTTTCTGCTGGCGCAGTTCAAGGCGGGCGCAAAAATCATGACCACGCTACTGGGCGACGTGGGGGTGTTCCTGGCCGCGAAGGACACCATCGAGTCGGCGCTCCGGTCGGTGCCGTGGATTGGCGGGCCGGAGGTGGATGGCGCGTATTACTTGTGTTTGGGCGTTTTCGCGGTGTCGGTGGTGGCATACACGGCGTGGGGTGGGTTTCGGGCGGTGGTGTGGACGGATGTGATGCAGGGCATCGTGATGCTGGTGGGGGTGGTGGTTTTGCTGGGACTGGCGCTGACGCAAGTGGGCGGCTTGGCCAATGCCACGCGGGAGGTCGCCCAAATGGTGCCGCCGGAGGAGGGGACGGTGCGCATCCGATTGGCATCCCCAGTTTCGGATGAACTGAAACTGACCAAGGGATTCTGGCTGCGTATGGACAGCACTAATGGGGTTACTTACGCCCGGATGAAAGAAAAGGCGACGGTGCAAGAAGGCCGAGTCGCTGCCGTCATCCAGCTTATGCCGACGAAAATTTTTGACCGGCGAAATACCGAAACAAAAGAAACCAAGAATAAACTCACCGAGCTGGAATTTGTTGGGGGGCATCGCAAGTTGGAATCCGGGAAATTGGCGGACGTGTTTCGGGAACTTGATGCCGACGGGGATGGGTTGTTGACTGGAGAGGAATTCACCAATCGGGATGGATGGGATGAGGAAAAGGCAATGGAGTTTGATGAAGTGAATGTCATCCATCTTCCGCGACCGACAAAATCCGAGGCCAAGGCTATCGAAATACAATTGGCGGAACAGAAAATATCGGGACTGATTGTCGAATACGCCAAGACAAAAGGCTACAAATACGGCGCGGGGAAACAAGGCGTGTACGTGAGCGCGCCGGGGCCGTCTTCGACGGAGGCGCAGGGGTTTTTGCCGGTGATGATGGCGATGTGTTTCTTTGCGTTTTGGCCGTTCGCGGGTTCGGGGCAGCCGAGCTACATGGCGCGGCAAATGGCATTCAAGGACACGCCGACGCTGCGCCGATCCATCGTGTTTGTGATGGTCTATTTCTCGCTGATCTATTTTCCGCTCATCATCATTTTCACTTGTGGCCGGGTGTTGTTGCCGGGATGGGAAATCGATTCGGACCGCATCATGCCGGAGATGGCGATGTTTCTCACGTCCAACGCCGGCGCGCCGTGGCTGGCGGGGCTGTTGCTGGCCGCGCCCTTCGCGGCGGTGATGAGCAGCGTGGACAGCTTTCTGCTGCTCTTTTCCTCCACCATCACGCGCGATGTGTATCAGCAAAAACACCCGGATGCCTCCGAGGCCAAGCTGAAAAAAGTGAGCTACGCCGTCACCATCATCATGGGCGCGCTGGCGGTGGTGGCGATGCTGAAGCCGCCGCAATTTTTGCAGGACCTCATCGTGTTTGGCTCCGGCGGCTTGGCGGCGAGCTTCCTGATGCCGGTGGTTCTGATGCTCTACTGGCCGCGCCTGACGCCTGCGGCCGCGGTGGCAGGGATGGTCTCGGGCGGGTTCACCATTGGTGCAATTTATTTCGTTGGATTTTTTGTGAGCGGCAAGTTCGGGGAAATCCCCTTGCTGGGGCTGCATCCCTTCATTTGGGCAGTGGCCGTCTCCGCGTTGGTGAGCGTGATCGCCGTCCGTCTTTCAAGCCCAATGGATCCGGGATTGGTGCAAAAATATTTTGGCAAGGTTGATGAAGGGGGGGAAATCGGTTAGATTGAAGGGGATGAGTTTGCTGCTTACAGGGATGAGAGTGGCTCTACTGTTTCCCAATGTGTAGTCGGCGGACACTGTGGTGTGGCATCCCAAGGCGCGCACGTTCGACATGAACGTGCGGGCAATGGGGCTGGAGCAATTGCTCGGCGTCATTAAGGCGGAGACCGGCTGGGAGGTTTTGGTGGAGCCGGGGCTGCAGGGGCGGGTGGGGGTGAAGTTTCGCGACAAGCCCGCAGCGGATGCCATGCGGTTGCTGCTGGGCGACAAGCGCTTTTCGCTCGTGCCGCGCACCAAGGGTGGCACGCGGTTGATGGTGTATGAAAGCAACCGACGCGGAGCCACCCAGAAGGTGGCGGCGGCAATGCTTGCGTTTGAGGAAGGGCTGGCGACGGTGCCCGAGGAGGATGACGGTCGCCTGCTCACGCTCAAGGTGAAAGTGCACCATCTCAAGAGCACGTATGCATCCATCAATACAGACTCCAAGCTCACCAACCTTCGGCCCCTGCTGGCAGGGGTAAATGAAGTGTGGCGGTCGGCAAACATTCATTTTGTGGCCGACCGCCCGTTGCCCATGCGCGTGGCGGATCTTGATGCGGCGAAAGCGTTTGCCGGTTTGTTCAAGCCGGGTGTTTCCGCCACGGCGGTGGCGCAGTTGCAATCGCGCATCCTGCACAAGATGCTGCCGGATTTGCCGGACCGGGGGAAGGTGCTTCACATCGTGGTGATTTATACCATGCCGCGCGCATACGGTGCGGTGTATTTGCCGGCCAAGGGAATGGTGCTGATGCCGCAGGTCAAATTCGCGGCGCTCGTGGATGCGGATGGTGTCTGGAAAGATGGTTCGCCAGTGTTCTTTGCGCAGTCAAACATTCTCGCGCATGAGCTGGGCCACGCGCTTTCGTTGCCGCACGTGGCCACGCAGGGCAATTTGATGATTGATGGCAATCTCCGCATAGGCGGCGGAGTTGGGCCGGGAACCCGACTTACTGCCGGACAAGTTATTGCCGCGCGAAAGCAGGCTTTTACAGGCGGCCCCTATGTGCCGGGGCTGAACCCCAAGCCTGCCAAAACCAAACCGCCGGGGGATTGATTTCCGCCGGGCTGGGTGCTACTATTTTTTCTGCTTATGGATGACCCGTTATTGCAGGCCCTCAGCGAGACCAACGAAGACCTCATCGCCGCATTGAAGACCGTGGCGCGAACTGAGGTGTGCGTGGTGGTGACCGATGGTGTACTGGTGGGGCTGAATCTCGATGGCTCCAAAATCACCGATGCCGGCCTTGGTAGACTCGTGGAGCAGGATCAGCTTCGCTGGGTGGGCCTTGCGAACACCGGCGTTTCCCCCGAAGGTGCCGCCGCCCTGGCCGAGCGATTGCCCGGCTGCAATGTCCTTTATTAAATGAACCTCCGCCCCAAGCCGCGCCGAGCATTTTCCATTGTGGAAATGTTGGTGGTGATTGTCATCATCGGCATTCTGTTGGCCCTTATGCTGCCGGTGTTTGCCAAGGCCGTCAACAAGGCCCGCAGCCTCGGTCGCCCGGTGGATCCCAACGACCCCAGCAAGGGCATGTACGGCCCCTCCTCCGTGCGGCCCGAGGATCTGGACTGAACGAAGGAAAGGTTTTCAACGTGGATTAATCCGGGAATACCGGGTAGATTCCCGTTCTCAACTTCGATGGCCGTTTACTACGTCCAGAAAGACGGTGGGCATTTCGGTCCGCTCACGCGCGATGAACTCCAGCGGTACATCGAGGCAGGCGTATTGTCAGAAGACGACTGGGCCCTTGAGGAGGGAAAAGACGCTTGGGTTCCGCTGAGCACCTACGCGAAGGGAAGCGCCGAATCCAGCTCTGCGGATCCAGTCGGCCCTGTGCCGGATGCCACGGTTCCAGAACCATCCGGGCGCGGCATGGCCTTGGCGGGCATTGCATTGTTGGTGGTCGCGGGCGGCGCATTTGCCGCATGGCAATTTTGGGGTCCACGTTCCGTGCCCAAAACGGGTGCTCCTTCAAAGGAAAGCCTAAAGGCAAGCGTGTTTCAGCCCGGCGACCTGCCAAAAGCCCCGCCACCCCTTCGCCTTGACCCCCTGCCAACCAACAACCTTCCAGCCGCTGTGCCGGAGGAGTTGATTTTTATTCCCCTCAAGGATCTTTCCGGCCTGCGAACCCGGGCTGAGGCCGGCAATGTCCAGGCCCAGCTGGAGCTCGCCCGGCGCCATGAAATGGGCCGGGGCGTTCGCTGGGATCCCGTCGCCGCCTTCAAGTGGGCTGAGCGTGCCGCCGCCCAGGATGAGCCGCGTGCTCGCGTGCTGCTTGCGTACTTTTGCATTATCCGCTTTGGCACGCCGGTGCTGGATGCGGAACGCGCGGCGCGAATGGAGGAGCTCGGCCGCGAAAACGGCGCAATGGCGGTAGTGCAATCCATGGCCAACCAGGGCGACGCCGTCGCGCTGACAATCCTCGGGCTCGGCAACAAACCCCGACGCGGGTTTGTCGGCAACCCGGAATTGGCGTACCGGCAGTTTCGCCTCGCGGCCGATCAGGGCGACCCGCAAGCCCAGCATTGGGTTGGGTTGATGGAAGCCAAGGGGGTGGGCTGCACGCGCAATGTAGCCCGGGGCGCGCGCTGGATCGCCGCAGCCGCAGGGCAGGCTCAGGCGCTCAGCATTTCGGTGCTCGGCCGAATGCGGCTCCAGCAGGTGGGCCTGCCGGAAAACCCCGGCGAAGGAGTGCGCCTCATTCGGCAAGCGGCTGAACTGGGTGTTCCCATTGCCCGGCATCGGCTGGGGTTTATGTACTTGAAAGGCAACCACGTGGAAACCGATCCCCAGCAGGCCTGCATTTGGCTGCTGCTCGCCCACGTGGCAATCAGCGATGCCCGTCCGTTGCTGCAAACCTTGAGGAATGAAATGGATCCGGCGGATTACGACCGCGCACTGGCAGAGGCCGCCCGGTTGGATGCCACCTTTACGGATCCCGGACTGCCGCCGCCGGATCCAAATTCTCCCCCTGTACCGCCAACCATCGGCAAGCCCACCCAATCTGGCGTGGCCATTGCGCGTCCGCCCCTGTCGGATGGTTCGCCCGCCGCCGCCATGCAGGCGATCACCAAAGGCATGGAGAAGGGCCGGTTTGCCGAGTTGTGGGACGCATTGCCCGTCTCATACCAAACCGATGCGAAGGCAGTTTTGCAGGTGGCGGGCCAGCATCTGCCTGCGGCGGACCATCGCCGCGCCTTTGCCTTGCTCGGCCGGGTTGCCAAGCTGATGCGCGAAAAAAAAACCGAATTGCAGGAGTTGGCACCGGAGGATTTCCGACCGCATTGGGATGCCACCGCGGCTATGCTGGCCATACTGGCCACGAGCGAGTTGGCCGATCCGGGGTGGTATCAAAATCCTGATGTCCCCAAACTGCTTCAGGGCACGGGTGCCAAGCTCGGCGCGGAATTTCTCAAGCTCAAGCTGCTGCTGCCCGGCCAAGGCGAAGAGGTGTGGTTTGCCCCTGTTAGCGAAGAGGGCGATGAGGCAGTGGTGGAAATGCACCGGGGTGAGGTTTCCAGTAAATTTTCACTGCGCCGCGTGGAAGGCAAATGGCTGCCCGACGGATTGGTGGCGCAATGGGACGAGGCGATCGCCACCGCAAAAAAATCATTGGGCCAACCCGGTGCCCCGAACGATAACCGAGATGCCCTCTTGCGCCATTTGGGTGTGGTGGAAGACGGGCTGGATCAGTTGGATGCATCGGAAAACGCAGACCAGTTGGTTTCCCGTGCCAAGGGTTTATTGAAGGCCTTGCACCCGAGCGAGCCGTAATTATTCCAGTGGCCGCACGTCCTCGATGACCTGCACGGGGCGGTATTCGCGGGCCAAGCGCACGGCTTCGATTCGCTGTGCCTCGGTCATTTCCTTGTCCAGCAGGCCACGCAATTCACCGGTTTTTTGGTGGCCTAAATGCGCTGCGAGCAAAACCCATTTGTAGGATTGCACCAAATCTCGCTCCCCCAGTTGGCCGGTGCCGTGCAGGATGGCCAGTTGCAGCTGCGCCACGGTAAGGCCCTGTTGCGCCGCGCGCTCATACCACTCGGCCGCCATTGGGAAATCCTGGCTGACGCCTTCGCCCAGTTCGTACATTTCGCCCAGCGTCGTTTGCGCGTAGCCATTGCCGGCTTTGGCGGCTCGTTGGATCCAGTCGGCGGCGGTGATGAGGTCGCGTTTTACGCCACGCCCTTCGCGAAATAAAATGCCCAGGTTGTACATGCTCATCGAGTAACCACTCTCAGCCGCGCGCGCGTAATATTGCAGCGCCAGTTTGTAATTGCGCGGCACAAGTCGGCCCCGTTCATGCAGCCAAGCCATGGCGTGCAGCGAGAGGAGGTTGCCCTGTTCCACGGCAAACTGATAGTGCTTGAGTGCCAATTGCACATTACGTCTCACGCCGAGGCCGCGCTCATGGATGACCCCCAGATTATGATGCGCATGCGAGTTGCCTTGTGCGGCGGATTTACGGAACCAGCGGATAGCCTCCTGCGGCTGGGCCTTGCCGCCCTGTCCATCGCGAAGCAGTCGGCCGAGGTTGTTCTGCGCCATTGATTGCCCGGGCAGGTTTTTGCCGGTGGAGAAATCCTTGCGGTCGCGCGCGGCCCGCTCGTAGTAATGCCGGGCCTTCACGAAATCGCGCGGCAACCCGTATCCCCGCTCGTACATCCAGCCGAGGTTGTTTTGCGCAAACTCGTTTCCCTGCGTGGCGGCCATTTGGAAAAGTTGCACCGCGGTGCGGTGATCCTGGATCACTCCCCGCCCGTCGCGGTACAGGCAGCCAAGGTTGTTTTGCGCCATTGAGATTTCGCCGTGCTCGGCCGCCACGCGATAAAGCCGTGCCGCCTCGGTGGCATTGGCGCGCACCCCGTGCCCGGTGTCGTAACGCCAGCCCAGTTGCATCATCGCCATGTGATCCCCCGTTTGCACCCGCGCCTCGAGTTGCCGCAGCGGCGTGTCACCCAGTCGGCGCAGTGCCTCCGGATCCCCCCGGCGCGCCATTGCCTGTAATTCTTCGGGGGTCTTGTCCTTGTAATAATCCTCCGGCGAGGCAAAGGGATCGGTGGGGTCAAACGTCTCGCATGCCATCAACGCCAGCGCGCCGACCGCAATGCAGACTGCCTTGAAAGTTCCGCCCATCACCGGGTTCATCGTGCTGTTTTCATT
>CAZJRV010000061.1:0-13458 GCA_964548235.1 uncultured Verrucomicrobiota bacterium | reverse complement strand
ACGAGTTGAGCACGGAGATGTAAAGGAACGGCGGAAAATACTCGCCCTTCTTCAGCCCCTGTTTAAACCGCTGCACACTCCGCATCCCGCGCCAGCCGAAGTTGTAGGCAAACTTCCAGAGCAGACGCTTGTCTGTTTCCAGAATCACACGCTTGGCCATCCGGAGGTACATGGGCGGACTATCGTCCGCGAAGGCCCAATTTTCAATGACCAAAATCCAAGATTGCGGGCACAAAAAAGCGGCGCCCGGGTGGGGGCGCCGTTGGGGTGAAATTGATCCGGTTGTTTAGCTGCCTGCGAGGTCGGCGAGGGCTTCATCGCGGCGGGCGCGGGCTTCATCCACGCAATGCGTGCCGAGGCTTTTGCGGACGCGGCGCTTGGTGAAGTCGTCCATGTGCAACGTATAGTGCAGCCACCAGGTTCCGTGGTTATTCCACAGGTGGTGGTCCGGATTCTTTCGGTTTACTCTTACGGATAGGGTTTGTGCTCTCATTGTGCGCTTGTCATAACGCTTCAGGTTCCGGAAACAAAAACGCCGTTTACGCTATGCATCAACGGCGGATCATCTCCCGGAGTTTGTTGTTTGGGGATTTGCCCCACACATCGGCTGATGACACAGTCATCTGCCATGGCACCTTGGCTTGCTCCGTTGCCAGGTTGCCAGACCCATTTCAGGGCCGTTCCTGATGCGCGGGGAGAAGAACACAGGGAGGCATACCGTACAAGATTTTTTTGAGCGGGATCACAGGGGGAGCAGTTGGGAGACAGAAAGACAAACGCAGAAGAAAAGGAATTGCCAACTTGGCTGTATTGTTAAAAAGTCTCCCTTCAGCCGCGCCGGGCGCCGAGGGACCAAAACCAGTCGAAAGATTAACAAGGGGAATGAACCATCTTCGCGCTATCGAGATCGCGCCGAATGGTGGCCATGCAGAGCACGAAACGAATATCAGGCATGTGCCAACCGTAAGACCAACCAAACGCACGGCCGCGGTAATCGGCCGCGTACTGCGCTCTGTTTTCGTCGTCCTGCATCAGCCACGGGAAGACACCCGCTTCGGATGACACGCCAATGTAGGCTTTGGAGATCTGACCAATTTGGCTCGCGCACTTGAGGCGGTTCGCCTTTTTCTTGGCCTTGGCGAGGGTGGGAAGGAGCATGCTGGCCAGGATGCCGATAATGGCAATGACCACCAGCAATTCAATGAGGGTGAAGCCCTTGTTCGTTTGTTTTTTCATGGTTTTCTATTTTGGGTTGTTTACGGGTTACACGCCAAGGATTGGTCAAGGCGCCGCAAACCGCCAATCGGCGGCTCATGGCGGCACGCAAGTACCGTGCAAAAATGAAAGATGCCAATTTCGCAAAAAAGTTTTCAAAAACGAAGCCGACGTGCCCGATGGCGTGTGGTTTTCATCACATCGTCAAATTTTTTGCACACACCCATATTTTGCTGTGCAGGCAAAGGGAGGGCAATGCCCTGCGGTCCCATGGCATTTTTGAAAATGAGAAAATTGGAATTTGGGTTGCAAACCGGTGTGGATGTTATGCAGAATGAGGTTTCCGCTGCATTGAATGCGCGGCTAAACCCAGAGATCCCATAAGATCCGATCAAAACCAATAACTGTTGAATGAAACACCATGCTTAAGAAAACACTGACCAAAATAATCGCCGTGGCTGCCGTCGCTGCCGCATCGCTGGCCATCACTGCCGGGTGCGGAAATGAGGCGGTCGACGAAGAGCCACCCCCGCCGGAAGAAGATGAAAATATCGATGAATCTTCTGTAGACCAAGAGGGCGCAAAGGAAGAAGGAGAAGGCGAAGAAGGCGGAGGAGCCTGACCCAACTCCAAAACACTCCAATCAAAAGATTTCAGCCTCCCTGCAATGGGAGGCTTTTTTGGCTTGGCAGTTTTGGGGTCGCCTGCCGATGCGAGTGTTTTGGCACAAAAAAACCCTCCCGGTTTCCGGGAGGGTTTGTGGTTTGGTTTTGATTAGCGGTAGAAACGGCTGATCGAGTTGTTGGCCTGAGTTGCACTGCCGCCGGTAATTTTGGCGGTGGTGGCAATGGCCTCGCTCCATTGGGCTTGGTCGGCTTGTTTCACGCTGCCGTCAGAGGTTCCATAATTGCCTGTGCCACTGTCGAGGCCGGCCACCCGGTGCCGAGTGTTACCTTCGGCCGGTCCCTGGAACTTGCCCAGGTTGTTGTTATTCAATCTACGGGCCACGTTGCCATTCCAGCCACGGATCCTGCCGCGAGGCACATGCGCAAAGCCGCGTCCGTTTCCCCGGACGTTGCGGGTAAAGCTCAGCAACGCCTCGGGGGTTTGGTCGTCACCCATTATGTGATGGCCATAGCTGCCGCCACCGGTGCGCACATAGGCGGCGCCTCTCCAAACTGCGCTGCCCCATTTGCCACCATCGAGCCTGCCACGGGTGTGGTCGAGTTGATTTTGACTTTTCGTTTTCGGGTCCGTGGGCGACCATATCATCTTCGAGGTTTCGAGGTCACGGCGGATTGCCGGCATGGTCATCACAAAACGGATATCCGGATGATGCCAGCCGCTGCGCCAACCGCCCATTCCGCCGGCTGCCCGGTAATCAGACGCAAATGCATCCCTGCTTTCCGAATCCAGCAGCATCCATGCAAACGCATTATTATCACCGGCAGAACCGATGTGAGCTTTTGTGATCTGCCCAATTTGATTGGCGCATTTGAGGCGATTGGCCTTTTTCTTCGCTTTCGCCAGCGTGGGTAAGAGCATACTGGCCAGAATGCCGATGATGGCGATCACCACCAGCAACTCGATGAGGGTAAATCCCTTGTTGATTTGATGTTTCATAGTTTGGTTTTTTACAGGTTTTTTGGGTTTCGCGCCTAGCTAACGGCACGGATTCTTGGATTGAGAGGCAAACACCCAACAACCCGGAAAAGATGTCGCAGGATTCGTGCCAATGGTGAGCCTAAATTAAACAACCTATTAATGGTGTCATTCTCCCGATGTCAGTGTGTGATTGAGTGTTATTCACGCGAATGGGATGAATTCCACGCCATGGGCAAAGACCGCGCGGTTGGCGATTCAACGGTTTGCATCCGGGCAGACGGGCAGTTTGCCGGGGAATGGGGCGAGGATTGCGGAATATTACTGCGATTGAAATGCAGAAAAGAGGTTGCCAAACAGGATTTTATCGGGAAGACTGCCCCTTCAGCCGCTCATTAAATGTGCGGTGGAACCTTAGCGAACCAATACCTGTTGAAAGAAAAAACAATGCTTAAGCAAAACCTGACCAAAGTAATCGCCGTGGCCACCATCGCCGCGGCAGGCGTGTTCGTTGCCGGTTGCGGCGCGGATGAAACTGCGGAAGATGACGGCCAACCGTCCGTCAGCGAAGATGGCAAGGAAAACGAAAACCTGCCACAGGAAGAGCCCGTCGGCGAAGGAAAATAGTTCCTGCTTCGCAAAACCAAATGATTCAAAAAAAGCCCCCCGGTTTGGGGGGCTTTTCCTTTGGCCCCGTGGGCCGTTTTTGACATTTCCCTTGGGTATTTCGGCAATTCCTTTCGATGGCAATCTCGCTTGGGCGGCCAAAAAAATGACCTATTAAAATCACAAAAAAACCCCCCGGCTTGGCCGGGAGGTTTGTGGTTGGGTCGGATCTAGATTAACGACCGAAACGGTTAGCTTGATTCACCGGGTTGGTGTTGCTGCCACCCCGGGCCTGGGCCGTCTTGCCGATGGCCTCATTGAACTGGGCCTGATCGCCTTGGACGGTGGAGCCGTCGGAACTTGCCCAGTTGCTCGTGCCGGCATCAAAGCCGGACACCTTGTTCCGCCAGTAACCGGTCGGGCCGAGCAGGTTGCCGCCGCGTGCGGTTGTGCGGATGACCACTTGGTAGTACGGGTTGGGCCAGCTCACATTGCCACCGGCCAGCGCGACGGAACTGGGACGCCAGTCCCCATAGATGTTCCGGGCGAAGGAGAGCAGGGTCTCCGGAGTTTGGTCATCCCCATTCTGGTGGTAGCCATAACTTCCGGCACGGCCGTGTACGTAGTAGCCCCGGGTGCCCCACTGGGAAGCGGCCCATTTGCCACCATCGAGCCTGCCTCGGGTGTTATCCGTTTGGTTGCCGCTCTTGGTGATGGGGTCGGTGGGGGAGAGGATCATCTTCGAGCTGTCCAGCGAACGGCGCACGCCCGGCAGGGTCATCACGAAGCGGACATCCACCATGTGATGGTTGTGCGTATACAGCAACGTGCTTCCGCCGGTGGCAGTCCGGTAATCCGAATCATAGGCAGCCTCGTTGTCGCCCCGTTGCATAAGCCAGGGCATCACTTCATTATCCCCTGCGAAGGAGATATAAGCCTTGGAAATTTGGCCGACGTTGTTGGCGCACTTGAGGCGGTTCGCCTTTTTCTTGGCCTTGGCCAAGGTGGGCAACAGCATGCTAGCCAGGATGCCGATGATGGCAATCACCACCAGCAACTCAATGAGGGTAAATCCCTTTTTGATTTGTGTTTTCATGGTTTCTGTATGTTGGGTTGTTGTTCTGGGTTACACACCCACACAATGTGTGCGGACGCGGATGAACCGCCAATGGACGGCTCCTTTCAGGATTTCTCTCGCAATTCCCATGCCAAGTTGTTTTTGCCTGTTTTATAGGGGGTTCCCGGTTGTTGACCGGCAGAATTGCGTGGAAATTGGATGGCCCAAACAATTTTCACGCAAGAGAACCCTGATTCGCGCAAATTCGTGCAAATGGGCGGATTGCCGCTTCCAGCGACGGGTCGTTATTTTCGGTGGAAAAGGGGGTTGCCAAGTGGGCGGCTTTTCGGCAAGAATTCTCATCCGAGCCGCGCTGGTGCGCGGTGGAACCTAAGCGAACCAATACCTGTCGAAGGAATCGAAGGATAAAAACAGAAATGCTGAAAAAGAAACTGACCCAAGTAATCGCCGTGGCCACCATCGCCGCTGGCTCCGTGGCCATCATAGTTGGCTGTGGAGGTGACGGAGCTGACGACGGCCCCAGCCCCAAGGATGGCCCGAAACAACCCGTCCCTGAGGGCGGAGACAAAAACGGACCCGGTGAAGGGCCTCCCCCCGATAACCCGGGCGGCGGCGGAGCTGCCAAGCCGGCACCCGAGGGCGTTGCCCCCGGCGGCGGCAAAAAGTAGACTGCGAATACAGTCCAACCATTAACCAGCAGGAGGCCAAAACTGGCCTCCTTTTTTTTGACCGGTTTTACGGTTCAACCGTTTGAGTACAAAAAAAGCCCCCGGATTTCTCCGGGGGCTTTTGATTCTAACTTAACTTTTCCGTATCGGAAGCGGGTTGTTTACTGTTCCCAACAAGAGGCGGCGCGATTGGCCGTACTGGTGCCATCGCGAGTGGCTTTGGTGCCTTCAAGGGAGTTATGGTTTACGATCGCCGCTTTCCACTGGGCATCGTCGGCCTGTTTCACAGCGCCATCGGAGGTGCCGTATTGGCCCTGGCTCGCATCCAGTCCGGACATCTTGGCGCAATAGCCAGCGTAGTCGGCCCAGTAGTAGTAGGGATAACGATACACCTGGCCACCGTTAGCATCCTTGCCGTTGGCGCCGACCCAGTTGTCGTTGTTATTTCCACGGAAGGTGCGCGTGCACCAGTAGTTGTAGTACGGGTACATCCAGCCGCTGGGCAATGATTCCCATTCGCGGCCGCTGCCGGTGCAGTTGCGCGACAGGCCCAGGATGGTCTCCGGGGTCTGGTCGTCGCCACCGCGGTGCAGGCCATAGCTGCCGGCGTACCAAGTGACGAAGAAGCCGCCGCCACCGCCGGAGAAGCTGCTCGCGGCCCACTTGCCGTTGTCCAATTTGCCTTGGGTGTTGTCCTTCTGGTTTTCGCTCTTCGCCTTGGCGTCGCAAGGGGAGAGAACCATCTTGGAGCTATCCAACGAGCGGCGGATGCCCGGCACGGTGAAGATGAACCGAACGTCACTGGCATGCCAATCGCGGTGATACCGGAAACCGGCGGGCAGTGGATTGGATTGCCATCCTTGGACGGAGTAATCGCCATATCCATTGTACGGCCACGTGAAGAAGTGGCTGGTGTGTTGCGTGCGGCTCCGATAATCCCCGTTATACGCATCAATGATCTCGCGATCCTGAAGGGTCCAGAGGAATCCGCCGGCATCGCCCGCAAACGCGGTATGCGCCCGGAGGTGTTGCCCCACTTGATTGGCGCACTTGAGGCGGTTGGCTTTCTTCTTGGCCTTGGCCAAGGTGGGCAGGAGCATACTGGCCAAAATGCCGATGATGGCAATGACCACCAGCAACTCAATAAGGGTAAATCCCTTCGTGATTTTAGTTTTCATGGTTTTCTGTTGGTTGGTTTCGGGTTGTACATCCCTTTCAAGATGCAGTCTAACGGCGGCCACAATCGTAGCCATCGCACATTGCCGAAATCCATCGCAATTATCATGCCAAGATTTTGAGGTCAAAAATCCCTAGAAAAGCGCGTGGAACCAATTTGCCAAGCGTGATCTTCCCGCATTGGGCGCAAAGTTCACGCAACGGAGCCGCAATGTGACGCGAAAACGGGTTCCTCTTTATTTCGGCGCGATTATCTCGCGTTTTTGGCGTCAAACCAGCTTGAATCGCACCGATGCTGGGCGGTTGGCGGTGAGACAAACGGCAGGATTGGGGGATTGGGGCTTCCCATGACACTGACCATGACAAAATCCCGGCTCGAATTGGAGCCTGTTTTCAGGCAGGGTTTCGCTCTAATGGGAAGGAAAATGGCGAAATAGGCGCGATTTATTGAATCCTTTCGTTGGCTATTTGCGTCTTTAATTGAGCCGCCAATTGGGAAGAACGGGAAACAAGAAAAAAATGGAAAAGAGGGAATAGAAAGGAATATCCCGCAAAAAATGTTTCGATTTGGGTTTAGAATCAAACTGCTACTGTCCATGCTGGCGGTGGTGGCACTGTGCACGGCGGTGATGCTGAAGGTATCACTGCGGCGTGTGGAGGCGGCGCATGATCAACTCTTTCGCGATCGCGTGAACGAACAGCTCACCTATCTGCCGCGTGAACAGGAGGCGCGACTGGGTGTTGTGCGCCAAAAAGCCACGGACTTCGCCAAGCGCACCCAGGTGCAAACCGCGCTGGAGGGCCGCGAAACCACCAAGCTCTACCAGCTTGCACGCCACCAGTTGCAGCGGATGTTAGCCGCGGAATTCCGCAAACTTGCCGAGCAAATGGAGGCGGAAGAAACCACCGCCGCGCGGCTCGCCATGGGCCGCCGGATGCGCGGTGCCATTGATCAATTCGCCGGCCAACTCGATGATCCTCTGCGCGGCCAGCGCAAATCCTTCGCCCCATCGCCCCTCCGCACCGCACTGAAAAATCAACCCGGCGCTCTGGAACAAGTTTATGATTACGCCGTGGCCGAAACCCGCCGGAGCATCGCGGACCGATTGCGCGTCTTTTCCGCCGGCGTCCAGCGCGCGAGCAATCTGCCTTCCCCCCAACGTCCACGCGCGGCCGCCACGGCTGCTGTGCCGTCCGCCGACCGCCACGCCATCGGCATCGATGGCCGCGAGCAGGCCCAAACCATCACCGCCTCCTTCCTCATTTTCCTCGGGGAACAAGGCGAATTCCTCCTGCCTGAGGCGCGTTTTGGCGGGTTTTTTGACAACTCCAACCGCCGCCAATTCCGCGAACGCCTCGAGGAATTTGTGCCGGATCTAGTCGCGCTCGAACAACAAAGCGTGGGCTATCTCGCATTGGAGGAAGATGGCGAAGGCGGCCTCATCGAGCTGGTTTGCACCCCCGTGGAACAAGCCGGCGGTGGCCGCAAGATCGGGACACTCGTCCTGGGCTTCCCCCTCAGCTCGCGTGGCGAACAAACCCTCAGCGACATCAGCGACCTCATGACCGGCATGTGGGTGGACGACCACCTGCATTCGCGCGCCATCACCACCGAGGCCGCCGCGCCCTTGGGCACGTGGCTCAAGCGCAACGTGCGCGGGGAGCAACCCAGAGACCGCATTGACCTCGTCAACCTCAATGGCGTGCCCTACCGCGTTTTTTATTCGCCCATGAAAAACGACACCGGCGGCTTGCCCACCGCCTACAAGGTGGGCCTCTATTCCTGGGCGGCACCACTGGCCATGCGCGCGGAACTGCGCGACCAAATCCTATTACTCGGCGGGCTCATGGGGCTGGCCACCATGGCCTTGAGCTGGCTCATTTCACTGGGCCTCTTCCGGCCCCTGCGCCGCCTCTACAAAGCCACCATGCGACTGCGCGAAGGTGATTATGACGTTCGCATCCCTGTGCGCAATCACGACGAATTTGGCAAACTTGCCCATGCGTTCAACGAAACCGCGCAAGAATTATCGTTAAAGAACAAATATCGGGATTTGTTGAAAAAGGTGGCCGATAAGGAGGTGGCCGATCGGTTGCTCGAGGGCAATGGCGCGCTTGGCGGTGAGGTGCACGGGATGACGGTGCTGTTTTGCGACATTCGGAAGTACACGGAGTTGACCCAGCACATGCCGCCGGAGGAAGTGGTTTCCCTGCTCAACGAACACATGACGGCGATGACGTGGGTCATCCACGAGCACGGCGGGTTGGTAGATAAATTTGTGGGTGACATGATCATGGCCGTGTTTGGTGCCACGGGCAAAGATCCCACCGTGCCCGAACGCGCCGTGGCTTGCGCGCGCCATATGTTGCAGGAACGCAAGGTGCTGAACATGCTGCGCGGGCAGGACATCAACGTCGGCATCGGCATCGCCACGGGCGAAATGCTGGCGGGCTTCATGGGCTCGGAAGATCGGCTAAACTTCACGGTCATCGGCCAGGGCGCCAACCTCGCCAGCCGCCTTTGCACCGTGGCCGGGCCGATGGATATTCTTGTGGACGAAGCCACCTGCGAAGCCGCCCGCGAAGGCCGCGCCGCCGAGACGCTGCCGCCGATGGAAATCAAAGGCTTCAGCGACCTCCAAGCGGTGTACCGTTTGAGCCCCGAACCGGCTTCAAAAAACGAGCCCGTAGATGCGCCCGTTTCGACTTCGTAACGCCTCGCCGGGAGGGCGAAGCTCCCGCTGAGCCAAAGGGTGGCGTAGCCAACCTTTTCGCCCGACCAAAGAGCGCACCCGCGCACCACGGCCCAGCAGAAGTTTCGGCCTTGTTTTACCGGCAAAATTCTTATGACAATTTTGTCCCAACTTCGTGAATGATCCGCAAGTTCGACGCGTCGAATTTCCAACTGAATAGCATGGCGGAATGCTGTGCAAATCGCTGCGAATTATGATCACAATCACGGGTCAAAAATATCGGTTCTGCGACGGAGTAACTCGGCGCAGTTTCTTGCAAATCGGTGGCCTCGCGTTAGGCGGGCTTTCGTTGCCTCAGATTCTTCAAGCCGAACAGCAACAAGGCATCAAGCGCGGGCACAAGGCCATCATCAACATCTTCCTGCCCGGCGGACCGAGCCATCAGGATATGTGGGATCTCAAGCCCAACGCGCCCAGAGAAATTCGCGGCGAACTCAATGAGATTGCTACAAATGTGCCGGGGATTCGTATCGGCGAGTTGTTCCCGCGCATGGCGAAGATGATGGACAAGTTTACCATCATCCGCTCAATGGTTGGCGCCACCGGCAGTCATTATTCCTGGCAATGCCTTACCGGACGCAACACCCACGGCAACCAGCCCACCGGCGGTTGGCCCAGCATGGGCGCGGTGCTTAGCAAACTACATGGGCCGGCCAAGCGCGGCGTGCCGCCCTTCGTGGGCCTCGCGCCAAACACCGGCCACAAGCAATGGGGCGACCCCGGCGTGGCGGGTTTCCTTGGACCGGCGCACAGTCCGTTCACCCCCAACAAGGATGGCAACGCGCGCGAAGACATGAAGCTCAACGGGCTGACCCTCGACCGCCTTGGCAGCCGCAAGACTTTGCTCGATAGCTTCGACACGCTCCGCCGTGACGTGGACAACTCCCGCGCCATCGAGGGCCTCGACGCCTTCAATCAGCAGGCGCTCGCGATGCTCACCAGCAGTCGCCTGGCCAATGCGCTAAACCTCGAGAAGGAGGACCCGAAATTGCGCGAGCGTTACGGGCGCGGCTCGGCCAAGAAACAGTCCGATGGCTCGCACAAGTTGCTTGATGATTTTCTCATGGCGCGGCGGCTCGTCGAGGCGGGTGCGCGCTGCGTCACGCTGGCCTTCAGCCGGTGGGACTGGCACAGCGGCAATTTCAACCGCGCGCGGCAGGATATGCCGATGCTTGATCAAGGGCTCACCGCGCTCGTCGAGGATTTGCATCAGCGCGGCATGGACAAGGACGTGAGCGTCGTTGTGTGGGGCGAATTCGGCCGCACGCCAAAGGTCAACGCCAAAGCCGGGCGCGACCATTGGCCCAAGCTTTCCACCGCCGTGCTCGCCTGTGGGCAGATGAACCACGGCCAAGTCATCGGCGCCAGCGACAAGCACGCCGGCGAAGCCATCGATCGCCCGGTGCGTTTCGGCGATGTGTTCGCCACGCTGTACACCAGCATGGGCATCAACATCGAGACTGCCACCGTGCCAGACCTCTCGGGCCGGCCGCGCTACCTCATCGACCACGGCCGCCGTCCGCTTAAGGAATTGATTAGTTAAAAAATGTAAATCCAACTCAGGGACAAAGATATGTTAACGTTTAACGGAGACTTCACGGGTCGCACTTGCGACGGACTGTCACGGCGAAATTTTTTACAGGTCGGTTCGCTTGGTATTGCCGGTCTCACGCTTCCGAATCTGTTGCGCGCCAAGGAAGTGGGCGCGGCGTTGAACAACAAGTCCGTCATCTGGGTGTGGCTCGGCGGCGGGCCCACTCACGTGGAAACCTTTGACCCAAAAATGGATGCGCCACGCGAGTACCGAAGCACCACCGGCGAATGCAAAACCACCATCCCCGGCGTGAGCATCGGCGGCACCTACCCGAAGCTCGCCAAGCAAATGAAAAATATGGCCATCGTCCGCTCGTTCGCCCACGGCAACAGCAGTCACGGCAGCGGCACCACCTGGGTAATGACCGGCTACAACGACCGCACCAAGATGCGCCCCTCAATGGGCTCCATCATCGCCAAGGCCAAAGGCACCGCCCACCCCGTCACCGGGCTGCCTTCCTACGTACGCATCGGCGGCATCGGCAGCGACGGCCCCGGCTGGCTGGGCACGCGCTATCAGGCGCTGAGCCCCAGCGGACAGGCGCGTAAAAACATGGAGCTCAGCGTCGACCCCCATCGATTCCAGAGCCGCCACGCGCTGCTCGACAGCATCGACGTCATCAACCGCAAGATGGACCGCTCCGGCCAAATGGAAGGCCTCGACGGTTTTGAGCAACAAGCCTTCAACCTCGTGCTCGGCAGCGCCAAGGACGCGTTTGACATTAAAAAGGAAGACCCGAAAGTCCGCGCCCGCTACGGCCGCGGTCTCGGCGAACAGCTTTTGCTCGCCCGCCGCCTCACCGCCGCCGGCAGCCGCTTCGTCAACATCCAATACGGCGGCTGGGATATGCACAGCCGCATTGAGCGCGCCATGAAAAGCCGCGGGCCGCAAATGGATCAGGGCCTCTCCGCGCTCATTGAGGATCTCAAGCAAAGCGGCCAGCTCGACGACACGTTGCTGGTCGTCACCGGCGAATTCGGCCGCACCCCGCGCGTCAACAAAAACGCCGGCCGCGACCACTGGGGCCGCCTTTGCACATTGATGCTCGCCGGCGGCGGACTGCGCATGGGCCAGGTCATCGGGAAATCCTCCCCCAAACTCGAGGACCCCACTGAGCGCCACATCACCCCGCAGGACATGCTGGCCACCGTGCTGAAACTGTTCGGCCTCGACCCCAAGCTCCAGTTCATGAACCACCAAGGCCGCCCGACCTATGTCGTCGAAAACGGCCGGCCGATTACGGAGCTGTTCTAGGCCATTCAGCGATATCGCTTTTGGGTTCGGGCGCGCGCTGCTTTTGTGAATTTCAAGGCACGCTAAGCGTCGAAAATGGGCAGGCAAAAAAGGAATTTTGCGCCTCGATGCAGGGATTGCACCGGGGTTATGAATTTTGTAGACTGGGACAACTCACAAGCTTATGAAGAAGATTGGAAGTTTGATGGCTTTGGGACTGGCGGTCGGCGTGCTGACCGTGGCGGCGAAACCGAGCGCGCTGGATTTGACCGCGCAAGTGGGCAAGGGCGCGAAGGCGTTTGAATTGAAGGGCAAGCACAGCCGACAACAGCTCGTGGCCTCGGCGACGGAGGGCGGCAAGTTGGCGGACGTGAGCCGCGCGGTGAAGTATTCCGCCACGCCGGCGAAGGTGGTGGCGATTGACGCCAATGGCATGGTCACGCCGCTGGGTGATGGCGAGGCGACCATCACGGCGACGCTCGCGGGCGGGTTGAAGGCGACGGTGAAAGTGACGGTCACGGAGTTTGGCGTGGTGCAGCCGATTAATTTTGCGAATGAAATTTCGCCCATCTTTACGAAGGCCGGTTGCAACTCGGGCGGTTGCCACGGCAAGAGCGGCGGGCAGAATGGGTTCCGGCTTTCGTTGCTGGGCTTCGAGCCGCAGGAGGATTACGAATATCTCGTGAAGGAATCGCGCGGGCGTCGGTTGTCGCCGGCGGCGCCGGAGAATAGTTTGTTGCTGCTCAAGGGCGCGGCGATTTTGCCGCACGGCGGCGGCGCGCGGCTGGACCCGAAGAGTTACGATTACGCGCTGTTGGTGCGCTGGATTAAACAGGGCATGCCGCGTGGCAGTAAGGATGACCCGACGATTGTCGGGCTGGAGGTTTTCCCGAAGCAACGGCTGGTGACCGCGAACGGCGAGCAACAGTTGACGGTGACGGCGATTTACAGCGACGGCCACACCGAGGACGCCTCGGCCATCGCGACTTACGAGGCGAACGACAAGGAGATTGCCGAGGTGGACTTGACCGGCCACGTGACGTTCTTCGAGCAGCCGGGCGATGTGTCGGTGATGATTCGCTACCTCGGCCAGGTGAGTGTGTATCAGGCGAGCGTGCCGTTGGGCGCGCCGGTGGCCAAGACGCCGCAGCCGCGCAACTTCATCGACAATTTGGTTTTCGAAAAACTCAAGCGCGTCGGCATGCCGCCCTCGGCGGTTTGTGATGACGCCACGTTCATTCGCCGCGTGAGCATCGACATCGCCGGGCGCCTGCCGACCGATGCAGAGGCCGAGGCGTTTTTGAAAAGCACCGACCCCGCCAAGCGCGACAAGCTCATCAACCGCCTGCTGGCCAGCACGGATTACGCCGACTACTTCGCCAACAAGTGGGGCGCGTTGTTGCGGAACAAACGTGTGAACACCACCTCGATGCGCGGCAACTACGCATTCCACGGATGGATTCGCGACAGCCTCCACAAAAATATGCGCTACGACGAGTTCACTCGCAACGTGCTCGCCGCTTCCGGCGACAT
>CAZJRV010000060.1:0-13582 GCA_964548235.1 uncultured Verrucomicrobiota bacterium | reverse complement strand
GCGCGACCTGGCGCGGTTCGGGCTGCTCTTCGCGCGCGGCGGCCGCTGGGGCGATGAACAAATCATCCCGCACGGATGGGTCATCGAAAGCACGCGCTCATATTCCACCACCGAACGTGGAGGCGGTTATGGCTACATGTGGTGGGTGGCGGCCAACGGAAAATTTTATCCCAACGTCACCCTGCCCGACGGCGCCTTTTCCGCCAACGGCTATCGCGGCCACAAGGTGCTGGTCATCCCGCAATGGGACCTCGTCATCGTGCACCGCGTGAACACTTTCGAAAAAGAAGGCAGCGTCAGCACCGACGACTTTGGAAAACTTATGAAGCTGATTCTCGCAGCGCGGTTGAAGGATTGACTTTACTTCAACGACTGAATGCCGAGGCCGGGTTCGTTGGGGAAAGTCAACTTGCCTTGGTGCAGTTGCACGCCTTCGGCGGCGTCCTCGGCTAGAAGCACGGCGCCGTCTAGGTCGGCGTAGTCAAGAAGGGGGGCGAGTTGGGCGGCGGCGGAGATGCCGACGGAGCTTTCGGTCATGCAGCCGACCATCACCTTGAGGCCGAGGTCGCGGGCGGTTTTTATCATTCGGCGCGCGGGGGTGAGGCCGCCGCATTTGCAGAGCTTGATGTTGATGCCGTGGAAATGATCGACGCAGCGCGGCACGTCGCTTTCGCTCACGCAGTTTTCATCGGCGATGAGTGGCAGCGCGGATTCGCGGAAGAGTTGGGCCTGCGCCTCGCGGGCTTCGGGCTCGAGTGGTTGCTCGATGAACTCGACGCCTTGGCGCGCCATTTCGCCGGAGAGCGCGGCGGCCTTGGCGGCGGGCCACGCGCAGTTGGCGTCCACGCGGAAGGTGGCTTCGGTGTGTTCGCGCAGGACGGTGATGATTTCGAGGTCGTTCGCTGTGCCCAGCTTGATTTTGTAAATGGGCCAACCGGGCATTTCGGCGAGCTTGGCAATCATCACGTCCACTTCGTCGATGCCGATGGTGAAGGAGGAGTTGACCGCATCGCTTGGGTCTAGCCCCCACAACCGATGCACTGGCGTGTTTTCCAAGCGTCCCCAAAGATCGTGTGCGGCGCAGTCCAGTGCGGCGAGAACAAACGGGGCATCGTCGAGGAGTTCGGCGCAGAGGTTCCAAAATGAATCGGTGTCGCGAAAGGTGTGGCCGCCGAGCACGGGCTCCATCGCGGTGAAGCGCGTGCGCATGTCGGTCATGGCGGCGTCGTAATAGGAATTCACCGTCGCCTCGCCGAAGCCGCTGATGCCGTCCTGTTGCAGCTCGACAATCAACGTGCCTTGTACGGAGACGGTGCCCCGCGAAATGGTGAAGGGATGCGTGAGGGGGAGGTTGTATTCGTGCAGGCGAATTTTCATTTCAATCCTCCAACATCGCGCGCGCCGCGTTCACCAATGGCTCCGGGCCTTCTCGGAAGACGTCGGTGGCGGGGAGATTCCATTCGTTTACAATGCGGGCTTTTTCTTTTTGATAAGCGACAGCATCGACATTCCGGCTGTTGATGGCGATGCCGATGAATTGGCACGGGTGGGCGGCAATGGCTGAGGCAAGGTAGAGGTCTCGCTGGGATTCCATTTCGGGCAGCGCGATGTGATCGACACCCTTGACCATTTTGCGGCCCATTTCGTAGCAGTAAATCAGCGCGTGCGGCAGGCAGCCGTGCAGCAGCCCGAGCGTGACGGCAGAGTAACACGGGTGCGTGATGCTGCCCTGGCCCTCGATGACGAGCACGCGATGGTGCTGGTGCGCGAGGATTTGTTTTTCAATTGCACCGCTAATGAAATCGGCGACCACCGCATCGACAGGGCAGCCGTCGCCTTCGACGAGCATCCCGGTTTGGCCGGTGGCGATGAACTTGGCATCCACGCCCGCGGCACTCAAGCCGTGCGCCAGCTCGATGGACGCGACCATCTTGCCAAGGCTGCAATCGTGGCCGACGGTGTGGATGCGGAGGCAGTCATCAGAAATATTTTTGCGCAGGGCGACATCGCGTTCGTCGTTGGCGCGAAGGTCGCGCAGGGTTGCGCCGCTCGTCTTGGCGGCGGCCACGAACTCGGCGTCGTCATTCAAGAAATCGTGCAACCCCGATTCCACGTCCATGCCGCGCGCAATGGCGGCGAGCACCAGCGCGCGCATGGGCGCGGGCAAGCCGCCGCCAGTCGGCGCAATGCCGATCAGCAGCACGTTTGCCTCGGGGAGGGCGTCGAGGGAGTTAACGATGGGCAAATCACCGCCCACCTCGAGCAGCGCCTGCGCCGGCTGCGGGGGAACGGTGGTGTCCAGCACGCCGACGACTTCCTCGCGCCTATAACGTATAACGCTACACGCCGTTTTGGCCGAGTTGGGGTTGCTGAGGCCCTCGGTGAGAATGAGGATTTTCCGTTCCACGCCGCGCGGATGGTAGCAGAGGGCGCGCGGCGGCAAAGCAAAATGGCATTTTCGCTTGCGGACGCGTGAGGGTTCAGTAGCCTTGGGGCACACCATGAATTCCATGAAACATATTCTCGTGCTCATCCTTGCCTTCGTTTTGAATTTTTCCGTTTTGGCGGAGAAGAAACTGGTGAAGGTTTTTATTCTTGCTGGTCAATCGAACATGGAGGGCAAGGGCGGGATTGACCCGCTGCTGAATCACCAAATCAAGGCACCGGAGACGAAAGCGTTTTTTGCGCATTTGCACAAGGACGGGAAGTACATCGAGCGCGAGGATGTTTGGATTAATTACCTGAACCGGCGCGGGAAGCTGACGGTGGGCTATGGCTCGCCGGGCAAGATTGGGCCGGAGCTGGAGTTTGGCAACACGGTGGGCAATCACTACTCCGAGCCGGTATTGATCATCAAGACGGCGTGGGGCGGCAAGAGCATCGGGCGCGATTTTCGGCCGCCGAGCTCGGGGCTGCAGTCGAAGGAAAAGATTGCCGAGTTCGTGGAGAATATGTGCAAGCGCGATTACAACAATCAAATTCGCAATGAATGGAACAAGGCGAAAAAGGACAACCCGAAAATCACGCGCAAGGAAATAGAGGCCAAGAGCAGCGCGTCACTCGACGCCATCCGCAAAGCGAAGGCCGGCGAGTATCGCAAACAGGTGGTGGAAAGCTACGGCCATTTTTACCGGCTGATGATGGCGGAGATTGCGTTGACGCTGAAGGAGTTCAAACTGCGCTTTCCGGAATACGACGGGCGCGGCTACGAGCTGGCCGGCTTCGTGTGGTTCCAAGGCTGGAACGATATGTACAACGGTTTTCAGGACGAGTACGCGGCGAACATGGCGAACTTCATCCGCGACGTGCGCAAGGATTTGAATTCGCCCAAGCTCCCCTTCGTCATCGGCCTCATGGGCCAGAATGGCTTCAAGCCCGCCCAAGGCAACATGGCCATCGTCAAGGCCGCGCAGTTGTCGATGAATGACATCGCGGAATTCAAGGGCAACGTGAAGGCAATTCCCACGGACGTGTACTGGGATAAAAAAGCCGACGCCGCATACCCGACTTGGCGCGATAATTTTGAGGCGTGGAAAAAAATCGGCTCCGACCGGCCGTACCACTACCTCGGCAGCACGATCACGTTTTCCAAGATCGGCCGCGCCTTTGGCGAGACGATGATTGAACTGCGGAAGGGGAAGTGAAGTGGGGGAGTAGGGATAAGGAGTAGTGAATCTGCTATTCCCTACTACCTATTCACTGTTTGGCCGCACTTCGTTTTGCCATTCTTTTGGTTTTTCAGAAATGTCGCTGTCGTCCTCGTAGTGTTTTTGCAGGGCGCGCAGTTGGGTTTTTAGATCGGCGGCGAGTTTGCCGGTGCCTTTTTTGCCGTAGAGATTTTCCAATTCGTCGGGATCGCTTTGGAGGTCATAGAGTTCCCACTCATTTCCAAACTGATAAAAGTGCATCAGCTTGTAGCGCTCGGTGCGGATGCCGTAGTGGCGGGGGATCATGTGCACGCTGGGATATTCGTAGTAATGATAGTAAATGCTGGTGCGCCAGTCGCCGGGTTTTTGGCCGCGCAGTAGCGGGACGAGTGAGCGACCTTGCATGTCGGCTGGGATTTTGGCGCCGGCGATGTCGAGAAAGGTTTCCGCGTAGTCGAGATTTTGGATGAGGTGCGTGTCGCGCGAGCCGGGTTTGGTGACGCCCGGCCAATTGACGATGAAGGGCATCATCAGCGATTCCTCGTACATCCAGCGCTTGTCGTACCAGCCATGGTCACCGATGTAAAAACCCTGATCGGAGCTGTAAATGACAATCGTGTTGTCGGCGAGGCCCAAGTCCTTGAGCGTGGCGCGCAGTCGGCCCACGCTTTCGTCGACGCCCTTCACGCAGCGCAAATAGTTTTTTGCGTAACGCTGGAACTTCCATCGCACAAGTGCCTTGCCGGAGAGCTTGGCTTTATGAAACGCGGCGTCCTTGGGGGCGTAGGCGGCGCGCCATTGTTTCAACTGCGCGGGCGTCATGCGTTTCATGTTGCGCCATGCGGAACGGTCCTGCCGCTTTTGCGTGGCGGGCTGGTTGTATTCCGGCGTGAGGTCGACAAAGAGGTCGTAGTTCAAATCCATTTGGCGGTCGATTTCGAGTTCCTGGTGGCGCGCGGGCGGGGCGTTGTCTTTCCATTGGTCGAAGAGCGTGGCCGGCTCGGGGATTTCAATGTCGTCATACAAATGCAGATGGCGCAGCGCGGGCATCCAATTGCGGTGTGGTGCCTTGTGCTGCACCATCATCATGAACGGCTTGCCGTCATTGCGTTTTTTGGTGAGCCATTCGACGGCCAGATCCGTCACCACATCCGTGCAGTAGCCGTTTATGCGCCGCCGGCCTTTGGGGAAAATCATGTCCGGATTATAATAAAGTCCCTGCCCCGGCAGCACTGCCCAGTCGTCGAAGCCTTGTGGCTGGCCCTTGAGATGGCTCTTGCCGTAGATGGCTGTTTGATAGCCGGCCTTTTGCAGCAGCTTCGGGAAAATCTGCTGGTTCCAGTTGAAGGTGTTGCCGTTGTTCATGAACCCGTTCTTGTGGCTGTGCTTGCCGGTCATGATCACCGCGCGGCTTGGACCGCAGATGGAGTTGGAGCAAAAACTTTTCTCAAACAACATTCCCCCCTTCGCAAGCCGATCGATTTCCGGCGTGGGATTCACCGTCTTCAACCAGCCATTATACGCGCCGATGGCATGCGTGGCGTGGTCGTCACTGAAGACAAACAGAATATTCGGTCGCTTATCCTTGGCGGAAACAGAAACCGCCAGAAGCAGGGTTAGGAGAACAAGAGTGTTTTTCATAATGTGGAGGCCGACAAATTAATGCAGTCGGGTTGAATGTCAATTTCCAGTTCGCGTGCGTTTTCCATTGAGCAATGTACCCACAAAGGTGTAGCGCACGCCGTATTCGTAGATGAGCAACAGCGGCAGCGTGGTGAGGGCGCAGGCGATGAGGAATTTCGGAAAGGCAGGTATGTCCCACGGGCTGATCCATGCCTGAACCAGCATGATCACCGGTAGGTGTGCGATGTACAGCCAGTAGGATGAATCCGACACGTATCGGATGACCTTGTGTTCCCCAGAGAAAAAGTGGCGGAAGAATCCGATGAACCCAAAGATCATCAGCCACGCATACGTCACCGCGCAGGCAGCCACCCATGGCCCGCGTTGGCCTGCCCAGTAAAGGCAAAGGCCTACTCCCAGCACGGGGATCGCCAACCCAAAGTGCACCGGCCAATGTTTGCCTACTTTATTTTCAAACGACTTGCGCCCGTAGCAAATCGCGCCAAAGGCAAAGAAGATCGCATAGTAAATGAGAATGGGCGGCCACGGCAGGATGCCGACCGCAGTGGCCGGGCCGAATTCATCGGGCATAAGCAACTGGAGCAAAAACGTCAACGGCAGCAACCACAGCCAGCGCCACGGCGAAGTGATCAGCCGATCCGGTAACGGTTTCCATTTCAATTTGCCCAGCAGCCAAGTGAGCAGAAGAAAGCCGATCACCAGCCACGCGAGGTAATACAGAAACCACAGGTGATGAAAGACCGGGAAAAAAAAGAGTATAAACACCATGACGCGGAGTGCCTCCTGCTGCCCCGGCGATTTGCCTGCGGATTCCCCGCCCGCCGCCTGAAGTGTTTCTGCCATCAGCGGGCGGGTGGCTTCAAGGTGCTCGTAATCGAGATTCAACTTCAACAGGCCATCGACGAATTTATAAATGCCCGTCACATCCTTCCACGGCCCCGCGACTCCATCCAACGCCGTGCCGCCTTTGCTGTTCCTGGCATTGATATCCGCGCCGTGTTCCAACAGCAAATCCACCAGTTCCGTGTGGCAAAAAAACGCGGCGGTGTGCAGAGCGGTGTCGCCATCATTGTTTTTGGCGTTTACCTTGGCGCCGCCCTCTAAGAGCAGCCGCGCTGCCTCCGTGTGGCCGTACAGGGCGGTGACGATCAAGGGCGTACTGCCTCCAAACGGTTCGCGGATTTCCAGATTCGCCCCGGCAGAAATCAATCGCTGCAGTGGCTCTGTATTTGCAGCCTCCAGCGCCGTGAAAATATCCGTCACCGATGCAGGTGATTTGCGCTCATCCACTTCCTTCTTCTTGGCATCGCCATAAATCGCCACCGGAATGATGGCTCCCCAGATGAGCGGGAGCGCGATGGCCAAGGGCAGGAGGATGCGCTTGGCGCGGTGCTTGGCCAGCGCCTTTAAGCCACGATTGCGCCACAGCATGGCGGTGAAAAAACCGCTCACCAAAAAAAACAATTGCATGCGAAAGCCATGGATCGCATGCAGCAAAAATTCAAACGGGCTGACCTCTGCGGGCACCGGCAGTCCGGTTTTTACCACCGCCGCGGCCAGCGCCTCGGGTACCTCCATCATCGGCTGTTGCAAATCCTGCGTCGGCCAGATGTCCATCGGAATGGGGAAAAACGAAAGCATCCCGTGCAGCACAATACCCAACAACATCGCAAACGCCCGCAACGCATCGAGGTCGTGGTAGCGCTTTTTTTCCAGCACCGGCGGCAGCGGCGCGGGCTCGATGGGAGTGGGTTGTTCCACAAATAATGATCCAGTGTTAACGCAGCATTTCGGCAATCTTCGGACGGGTTGCCTTGATGCGCTCATAATCCAGAGGCACACCCGCGGGCTTGTATAAAATTGAGTCCAAAGTATCATAAATCGGCTTGATAATATCCCACGGAGCCAATGCTCCATCGAGTGCGGTTGTGCCGGCGTTTGATTTGATTGATTTGTCTGCGCCTGCTTCCAGAAGGGCTTTGACAATCTCGGGATGGCAAAGGAACGCCGCCGTGGACAGCGCGGTGTTTCCATCTTTGTTTTGGAGGTCCAAATTTGCCCCGGCCTTGATGAGCGCCTTGGCGGCCTCTGTTTGCCCAAAGGCAGCGGCCACGATCAACGGTGTGGATTTTTGTCCGTCCGAAGTGATCTGATTAAGATCCGTCCCCGATGCGATGTGTTGATTCAGCATCTCCAATTTGCCTTCAACCGCGGCCTTGAAAATATCCACATCGGGTGTGGCCGGTTTCGAAGCTTCATTTTTCTTGCCGCAGCCGATCAGGAGTGCGCCAACCATTGTGGTTATAATTAGTTTTTTCATGTTTTTAAACTCAGTTCACCTCGTCGCTCTAATTACGTGTGATGGGCGATTTTGGTTACATTCGACAGGCGGTTTGATTCCCAAATTTTTCGAAGTTCACTTGTCGCTGCCCGGAATAATCTCTTGCTGGGCGGCCTCGAGCCCGGCGTCCATTTTGTTCAGGGCTCCGTTGAGTTGCGGATGATTGAATTCCTCGCGGATCTCTTCAATCAGTTGGCGGCGGTTGGCAATATTCTGTGCGGGTGCCTCATCAATGCCCTGCATCAGCGCGCTAAGCGGCAGCTTCACCGCTCCCCAATTGAACGCCTCGCCTTCCTGTTGCTGGGCCATCCCTTCCCGCACGGTTTGCATCAGCAAAATGTCGGCTTGCGGATTGCTTCCGATATCCCGGAGGATGGCGTCGCGGATGGCATAGCGGTCGAGGTCGTCGGTCAGTCGCTCGTCATTCATCACCGAATGAAAAATCGGCATCGCATCCGCGCCCAACACCTGCCGCAGATAGCGCAGCACATCGCCGTCCAGCCGGCCGTCGGTGGTGATGAGCAGCGTCTTGGCCGTGTCCACAAAAACGAGGTCCTTGTATTTTACGAGGATGGCGTAGAGATATCCCTTGGCGCGGCGATCCACCGCCATGGAATTGGCCGTGATGGGTGGCAGCTCCGTGAGCAGTCGGCGCGTGGCGGCGAGGATTTTGTCCACGTACAAGTCGCGCGCGATTTCCTGCAGGGCAATTTCCAAGTACGCCACCTCCACGCCGCGCCCGGTGTTTTCCAAAATTTTCAGCAGCAACTTCTCCGCTTGTTCCGAGCCGATGGCCGCCACCACCTCCAGCAAACCCAACCGCAGGGTGGCGGGAAATTCATCGTTCGGTTTTGGGAATGGCCGGAAATAATTCCAAGCCGGTGCGGCCTGTTTCTTGGCGCCTTTGCCGCCGGCGTTTTTCTCTTCCTTCGCCACTTGCGCCTTCGGGCGGTTCAGCGACTGCAATTCCAAATCCACATTCTGCTCCAAGAAATTTGCGATGGCCGGCAGCGCCGCATCCCCGCGATCCACCAGCGATTCCAAAAAATACACCGCCCGCCGTTTCACCCGCGCGTCGCCCGCCTTCAATTCCTGCAAGCGCGCCAGGATTTCCTCCACCGTGGCCACCGTTTGCTCGGTCCCCTCTTGGCTATCCACCGTAATAATCACCGGCCGTTGCGAATTCGCCGTATTTAATTCGCTGCGCATCCCGGCCCGCGCCTCCTCGTGCTCGCGCGCCAAGTCCGCTGTCGCCTCCTCCCGCGCCGAGGATTTCCCCGCCGAGACCAAAAAATACGTCGCGCCCGAGGCCACCCCCGCCGCCGCCAAAATCAAAATCACATTTTTCATAAATCGTTATTGGCTGAAAACCCTAACCATGACCGGGCTCAAAGGCAATAGCCTCGATGGGAATGAGGTTACCGAAAAACTAATGCCAACGGACTCGCAATCTCGCCCCTCCAAGGCGCTTACTTCCCATGAATCACCACCATCTTCGTCTCCGTCATTTCTTGGACCGCATACTTGGGGCCTTCAAGGCCTAGGCCGCTGTCTTTGAGGCCGCCATACGGCATGAGGTCGGCGCGCCACATGGGGCCCCAGTTGATGTGCAGGTTGCCGCTTTCCACTTCGCGGGCAAAACGCAGGGCGGCATCGAGGTTCTCGGTGAAGATTCCGGCGCTTAGGCCAAAGTTGGTGTCGTTGGCCAGTGCGATGGCCTCGTCGATACTGGCCGCGCGAGTCACGCCCACGGCGGGGCCAAAGAGTTCGTCGCAGCTCATCCGCATGTCCGGGCGCACATCGGCGAGCAACGCGGGCTGGACAACCGAGCCATTGCGTTCACCACCGCACAGGAGGCGAGCGCCGTTGTCGGCTGCTTCGCTCACCCAGTCCTCCACACGCACAGCATCATCCTCGCGCACAAGCGGGCCAACATTTGTCGTCTCGTTCAATTGGTCGCCTGCCGTGAGAGCCGTCACGCGCGGCTGGAGTTCATCGAGCAAATCATCGTGAATGCCCGGCGTGGCGATGACGCGTTGGCAGGAGATGCAAACTTGGCCGGCATTGGCGAAGCCGGTGGCGACTGTGGCGGTGGCGACCTTTTCGAGGTCGGCGTCGTCCAGCACGATGAGTGGGCTGTTGGAGCCGAGCTCCATCGTCACGCGCTTGAGCCCGGCGGCGGCGCAGATGGCCTTGCCGACCTCGGCACTGCCGGTGAAGGTGATTTTGCGGATGCGGTCCTCCGCGCAAATCGCCGCGCCAATCGAACTGCCCGGACCGGTGATGCACGCGATGGCCTCGGGCGGCAGGCCGGCTTCGAGGAAAATCTCGACGAGCTTGAGCGCCGAGAGTGGCGTGTCGGTGGCGGGCTTGATGAGCACGGCGTTGCCGCCGGCGATGGCGGGCCCGACTTTGTGCGCCACGAGGTTGAGCGGGAAGTTGAACGGCGTAATCGCCGCGACGATGCCGACGGGCACGCGCAGGGTGAATCCGAACTTGCCCGCCCCGCCCGGCGCGGCGTCCAGCGGCAGCACCTCGCCAGTAATGCGCCGGGCCTCGTCGGCCGAGACATCAATCGTCTCTGCCGCACGTGTGACTTCCAGTTTGCCTTCCGCGAGTATCTTGCCTTCCTCGGTCGAGATGAGCGTGCCGATTTCCTCCTCCCGCTCGCGCAGCAGCAATGCCGCCTTCCGCAAAATCGCGCACCGCTCCAGCGCCGGCATCGCCGCCATCACCTGCGCGCCCTCGGCCAGCCCATCGACCGCTGCCGTTACATCCGCCGGGACCGCCGCGGGCACGGTGTCGAACGCCTCGCCATTGAACGGGTTGACCACGTCGATCCGTTCATCGCGCTTGGCCCATTCGCCGTGTAAAAACATTTTCATGATTTGTTTTCTACCTCAGAGGCTCAGCGAATGAGATTCAGGGAATTGTTGAGTGGCCAAGAATTCATTCCCAAATTGGGATTACGCCAGCGGGAATTGTCCCGGCTCACTCTCCCAGGCACACGACCTTGCCTGTTTGCGTGGTGTAAAACAACTTCCCGTTCGCTACTGCGAGGCTGTCCCAGACGGGGAGGGCGGGGAGTTTATGGGTGGACAGGGTGGCACCGGTTTTCACGTTGATGGCGAGGAGAAGGGCACCTTGTTTGCCAGCCAACGCAGCATCCTGATCAGCCAGCAGTTTTTGCACATTGGAATCGCCCTTGGTGAGTTGCTGGAAACTTTTTTCTTCATCCACCAAGTCAGGCGGGCCCATGGCGAACAGCGTGTCGCCCGCCTTTGCCATGGCGCGGACGAGGATGGGGAGGTCCTGCGTCCAGTCGAAGGGCACGTTGGCACTGCCGGCCCCGGCCCCGGCGGTGGCTTTGAATTGCAGCGCTTGGCCGCTGGGCGCGTCGCGGGCGGGGACGGCTTTGGCGGCAACCAGCTCGCCGTGATGATTTTTGCCAGAGGCGTCACGGGCTTTGCCGTTGTTGAAATCGCACACGAGCATCAACGCGGGATCCTTGGCGGGCGCCTTGCCGGCGTGGAGCGCGGCGACTTCTTTGTCACTCAATGCGCGGTGGTAAATGCGGACTCCGTCCACCATGCCGGTGAGGGTGTGCGGGCTGCTGTAGGTGCCCACCGCGGCGCCGTCATCGGAGCCCACCTCGAGGCCCTGCAACGGCGTGGCGGCGATGAGCGCGGGGGCCTTGCCGTGGCCGGCGGGTTTGCCGTTGATGTAAATGTGCATGCGCTTGTTTTCCTCCAGCACGCCGGTGACGTGCACCCAGCGGCCGCCGAATTTGCCGCGGGCGGTGACGCTGGCGAGGTTGGAATCCGTGCGCAACAGGAACGCCGGCGTGCCGCGCTGCATCACCAGCGCGTGGCCGTTAAGCGGGCCGCCGCGGGCGAGGATGACGCCGTTGGGGCGTTTGGCGTTGACCCACGCGGAAACGGTGAGCGCCTTGCCGGTGGGATCCATCGTCTTGGGCACGCCGAAGCTGACCATCGAGGCCTGCTTGGCCGGACGCCGGGGGTTTTTGGCGGCGGGCGGCGGAGCCTTTTGCACGCGGTTGGCGGCGAAAAGTTGGTGCTCGAGAATGGTGGTCCATTTGAGGTACTGCGGTTTGCGGCCAAAGCCGTAAATTTTTTCCTCATCAAAAACCAGCAAGCGGCCCGAGGGCGCGTAACGACCGGCTTGATAGTAGCCCGCGTGTCCGCCGGCGAAGCTGCGGCCGTACACCCAGTAGCTGCGGTGGAACCACGTGTCATCGAGAAAACCGGTGGGGCAAAAAACGTGTGCGGTGTCGCCGCCTTGTTGGCCGCCTTGTCCGGCGAAGTCGCCGGTGTGGGGACCGAGCCCGATGCGCTGGCCTTCGCGGTCGAATTTTTGCGACTTCATGTAAATGTATTTGTCGTCGCTCGAGAGAATGTCCGGCAAGCCGACGGGCATTTGCAAAATCTGGATTCGTTCCTGCAAACTTTTGTCCTCGCCCGGTTCCTTGTCGTCCAGCACCACCTCGATGGTTTTTTTGCCCGTCATTGCATCGAGCGCAAACCACCGCATCCCGCCGTCGAGGAAATTGGAACGACCGGCCACGAAATAAATTTGGTTTTCGCGAATGAGCACGCTGCCGTGCACGGGCCAGACGCTCTCGAGTTGTTCGTAAGCCATCAGGCGGCGATCCTCCGGCGCGGCACGAAACCGCCACGCCAGCGCCCCATCGCGTGCGCGCAGGCAATACACCCAGCCATCGGCACTGCCAAAGTACGCGCGGCCATCACGAATGCTTGGCGGTGAATCCACGCGCCCGCCCGCGGTGAAGCGCCACAGCTCCGCGCCGGTTTCCGCGTTCAGCGCCACCACTTCGTGGGCGTCCACGCGGGCGACAAACAATTTGTTTTCCGCCAGTGTCACGGCGGAAAGTTTGCCTTCGAGTTTGGTGGCCCATTTTTCGTCAAGCTTGTCGCCCACGCGATTTTTGGAAAACCCGCTGCGCCGATTGTCGTGGCGGTAAGTGGGCCAATCGCTTTCGGCGTTGCCGCCGGCATCGGTGGCTTGGCCGAAGGCGGGGCCGCGCTCGAGGCGATTGGCCTCGATAACTTTGCCCAACGAACGGGAGGGCGCGGCGGAGGCGAGGGCGTTGAAGCCGAACAGTTTGGCCTCCGGATAACATGCGCAGTTGTGCGGCGGGGCGTAGGTCAACCCGTTGGCGGGCATCACGCCGTAGAGGCAGCCGCCGCGGACCCAGTGGTTGATGTCCCAGTTTTTTGTATCGGGGTCGATGAACTCGATGCCGGTGCGTGAGGGCATCAGGAAATTATCCGTGGCCTTGGCGATGTAGCAGCGGTGATGGAACCAATAGGTGTCCACGTTGGGCGGAATCTCGGTCATCACCTTGCCGGTGCGCAGGTCGCGCCCGGTGAACACGCCGCTGTCACGGCCGCTGGTCGTCGGCGCGCTCCACACCATGCCGCGCATCACCAGCAAATCTTCCGGCGACTGATAGCCGCCGCGGGCGTGGGGTGCTTCCCAGAGTTGCTTGCCGGTTTTGGCGTCGATGGCTTTCATCGTGCGATCGCCGCCGGCGTACAGCACCACACCGCCGTGGCTCACCAGTTTGGGGCCGAAGTTGAAACGAACCGTCTCGGGCAAGAATGATTTGCCCGCGGTCCATGCCACGTCGCCCGCGGAACGATTGAGCGCCACCACTTTTTCGCCATCGTGAAAAAACACGCGGTGCTCATCTGCCGTCATCGTCAAGGGCGCGACCTTACTGTTGTGGCCCCAAATGCGTTTGCCGGTCACGGTGTCGTAGGCCTTCACGTTGCGCTTCTTTTTGTTCCACGCAAAGTCACGGCGAACACGCGCTTGGTCGCCCGTATTGTGAAACGGCAAAAACGAATTCAGTTCCCACTCCTCCGTGCTTTCCAAAACAAAAACCTGCCCGCCCTCTACGATGATC
>CAZJRV010000059.1:0-13692 GCA_964548235.1 uncultured Verrucomicrobiota bacterium | reverse complement strand
CATCACGCCCAAGGCCGCCGTCATCATGATTGGCACCAACAACTCCGGCAACAACACCTCACAGGAAATTGCCGACGGCGTGGGGGCCATCGTCAAGCAACTGCGCAAAAAACTACCCGAAACCAAGGTGCTGCTCCTCGGCGTCTTCCCCCGCGGCGCAAACAACGCCGACAAGCGCCGCAAGGTTAACGAGGGTGCCAATGCGATTTTCAAAAAACTGGCCGACGGCAAGGGAGTCCACTACCTCGACATCGGCCCCAAGTTCCTAGAGAAAGACGGAACTCTCACCCGCGAAATCATGCCCGACCTCCTGCACCTCAGCGAAAAGGGATACTCCATCTGGGCTAAGTCGATAGAGGCGAAGTTGATGGATTTGATGAGCGAGTGATGGAAAACCAAAAAGTGATGCGGGGCCCAGTGCTCCCATTGAATTTTAACCTGTGGCTTTGACTTTTTCCATTTGAGCTTTTACTTTTCGCCCCATGAACCATCTCATCCCACTTTTCGTGCTATCCCTTTCCCTCGTTGCCGCCCCGGTTGAAAAGGCGGTTTTTGCCACGCCTGAAGAGGCGGAGGACAACCCGGACTTTGCCATCCAAGGCGAATACAAGGGCGACGGCGTGGGTGGTAATGGCAATAATGTGCCGGCCGGCGTGCAAATTGTGGCGCTGGGCAAGGGGGAGTTTTCCGCAACGGTTTTCCAGGGCGGGTTGCCCGGCGATGGCTGGGACAAGGACACGAAATGGAGCTACACCGGCAAACGCCGTGGCGAGGACAAGGCGGTGTTCTCGAGCGAGGAGACGATGATTGTGCTTTATTACAACAACGGCAATATCCTCGCCGCCAAGGGCGACCGCAAGGTGGGGCAGTTCAAAAAAATCACGCGCATGTCGACCACGCTCGGCGCCAAGCCGCCCAAGGGCGCGGTGGTTTTGTTCGATGGCAAGGACACTGGAAAGCTTGTCAAGCCGCGCATCACGGATGACGGCTTGCTGATGGAGGGTGTGATGACGAAGGACGCTTATCAGGATTTCACGCTGCATCTGGAATTTCGCCTGCCCTTTATGCCTGCGGCAAAGGCACAGGCGCGCGGCAACAGTGGCGTGTATTTGCAGCGTCGTTACGAAACACAAATTTTGGACTCCTTCGGCCTCGAGCCAAAAGCCAATAACTGCGGCGGCATTTACCGGCAACGACCCGCCGACCTCAATATGTGTTTTCCGCCGCTCTCGTGGCAAACCTACGACATCGAGTTCACCGCCGCGCGTTTCGACGACGGCAAAAAAACCAAGGGCGCCCTCATCACCGTCAAGCACAACGGCGTGGTCATCCACGACTATTACGAGCTGAAAAACAAAACCGGTGCCGGCCAAAAAGAAGGCCCTAACCCGCTGCCCATCCTGCTGCAAGACCACAAGAATCCAGTGCGCTTTCGCAACTACTGGATTTTAGAAAAGTAGGGGATGGCGCAGATTGTCGCCACATTTTATCGCTTCACCGAGCTGCCCGATTGTGAGGCATTCCGAGCGCAGCTGGAGGCCGAATGCAAAACGCACGGCGTCCTCGGCACCGTCATCCTCGCCACCGAAGGCCTCAACGCCACGATCGCCGGATCGAAAGCCGGTGTCGCGGCAGTACTGGCGTTCATTCGCAGCGACGCGCGATTTGCCGAAATGCCGCACCGCGAATGCAAAACCGAACGCGAGACATTTCACCGCTTGCGGCTGGTGATTCGCCCGGAAATTGTCACGCTCGGCGATCCTTCCGTGAACCCCAACGACGCCGTCGGCGAATACGTGGCACCGGAAGACTGGAACGAACTAATTAGCGATCCGGAAGTGCTCCTGATCGATACCCGCAATGATTACGAGGTGGAGCTGGGCACTTTCAATAATGCCATCAATCCCGACACCACCGCCTTCGGTGAATGGGATGCGTTCGTGCAAAAAAAACTCAGCAAATTTAAAAAGCAAAAGGTGGCAATGTTTTGCACCGGCGGCATCCGCTGCGAAAAGGCCTCGGCGCATTTGCTCAAGGAAGGGTTTGAAAACGTGTATCACCTCCATGGCGGCATCCTGAAATATCTGCAGGATACCAAGCCCGAGGAAAGTTTGTGGAAAGGCGAATGTTTTGTGTTCGACCACCGCGTCACCGTCGTGCACGGCCTGGAGCGCGGCACCTGCGAAATCTGTTTCGGCTGCCGCTGGCCACTCACGCCGGAGGACTTGGCCTCGCCCGCCTACGAACCGGGCATCTGCTGCCCCCGCTGCAAAGACACGCTCACCCCCGAACATCGCGCCCGCCGCGAGGAACGCCAACGCCAGCAAGCCCTCGCCCGACAACGCGGCAAAAAACACATCGGGCAATTGATTGAAACGCCCGAGCAATAACCGTTACTTCAACACATTCACCGTGCAATTGACTTCGGATTTCACGGGTTCGCCCTTGACGCCTTTTAAATTATACTGAATGCGCAAGGTCATGCATTTTTGCAACTGTGGGATTTGCAGGGTCACCGTTTTACCGTCAGCCTCTAGATTTGCGCGGGTGATTTCCAGTTTGTCGCGGCCTTGTTTTTTGGCATCGCTCACGTGGAAATCACGCGAGCCGTAGCCAGCGGTGCGGCGGTAATTGCACATCTCGGCGGCGAAGCTGCCCGTGTCGCTGGCGGTTTTCTGGTCAAGCGGTTCGCTAAAGGTCAGGGACACCCCTTTTTTGATGACGGAATATTTCACCGGCACGTGCAGCGGTTTGCCGGTGTAACGGAAACGATAAAAGCCGCCGGGCAAATGTTTGTTGCCCGCCCAACCGAAAAGGCCGCACGCATAAAGTTGGCCATCAACCGGATGAAAACGCCCGCGCATCACGCCCGTGGGCGTTTCGGCAATGGGCAGCCGCGCCACGCCGCCCTGCGGGATGCCATTGACCACCTCGTACGGCACAGTGAACAGGCGGCCGGTGCCGTAGCTGAGGTTGATGAGCGAGCCCTTCAGCGGGCCCCACTTGTCGCTTGTCACCCAAAGCTGCTGCGCGGGCGAGCGATCGACGCTGTTATGAATCCACACCGCGGGCGGGTCATACTTCGCCGGGTCGCGGCCGGGCACGTACGAGCCCATGTAGCCGTAAAAGCCATCCTTTCGGATGAGGTTGATGCGGTTCTTCGGCGTCCAGTGGCCCTCTTGGTCGCTGGCAAAAAAGGTGCCGTCGCCGTTCACCGTAACGCCGTTGGGCGCGCGGAAGCCGTTGGCAATGCGCCAGCTCTTCGAGCCGTCATGGCTCACCTTGATGATCGAGCCGTGATGCGGCACCAACCCGTCCTTCGCATGACGCGCGGCCTTGGCGAAATAAAAATTACCCTCCGCGTCCGTCTGCAAATCCATCGCGAATTCGTGGAAATGCTCGGTCACTTGATGGTCGTTGTTGAAGCTTTCGTAAAAATCAATTTCGCCGTCATCGTTCAAATCGTGCAAACGCGTGATTTGGTCGCGGCAACAAACATAAATCGTCTCGTCGACAATCTTCAATCCCAACGGCTGAAACATCCCCGCCGCAATCCGCCGCCAAGTCAGTTTGCCTTTCGGCTGGTCGAGCCCGCTGACAATCCAAACATCCCCCTGCCACGTACAGACCGCCGCGCGTTTATTGTCCTTAAAAAAATCAAACCCACCCAGCCGCATCCACGACTTCCACGGGTTTATATCCGGCAATTGAAACGTATCCGTCGCGTAGGGCCCCGTGGCGAGGCCGGCTTGAATGTTTGTCTCCACCGTCTGCCTCCACTTCGCCGGTCCGCCGCTAGTGATCGCCAAAAGATTGGGCGGAAGGCCCTTCTGCTTCACTTCATTGATGGCTTTTTCGAATTTCACCAATTCACCCTGTTTGCCGCGCCAAAGAAGCACCTGCAATTTCAACGCTTCTTTAGACGCTGGAAATTTCAGACGCAAATCGGAATCACCATCCGCGATACTCACCCCCGTGTCGCCCAGCAAAGCCACCGCAATCACTGTTTCATGGGCGGCAATCGGCTTGAGTTCGGACGACTTTTCCTTTGCCTCGCCGCTGATGAGCACGGACGCTTTGCCATTAAACTGCAACGCCTCCCCGGACTTGCCCTTCACCGATTTCGCGCCACGATTGGTGCCCGTGAAACTACTGCCCTTTGCGTTGACAATTTGCGCGCCCTTCAATTTATCAAAACTCCAGTGCGCCTTAGCATCGGCCGGTCCTTCGCCGACCGCCAGTGCGGCAATTTCCTTGGCCGACAAAACGCGCTGGAAAATGCTCACCTCATCCATTGAACCATTGAAAGGCGGCATGAAATCGGTCGCCGTGTAGCCGAGGCGCACGATGTGACTGGCCTCGTCGCGACTGGCGAGGATTTTTCCACCAGCAGGTTTGCCGTCGATGAAAAGGGCCACTCGCCCGGCCTTGGTTCGTGTGGCGGCGACGTGATGCCATTGGCCGTCGGCAACCGGTTGCTGGCTTTGCACCACGCCGACCCAGCCGACGTCGTAGCCCAGTCGGCCGCCGCGCACAAAAAAGGTCTTCCCATTCGGCACCCATTTGCCATTCAGCGCGGCCTTGGACAGGATGGTCCCACCGGTCTTGGTCTTAATCCACGCGCTTATCGTTGTGTTGCTCAATCCGAAATCCATTTGGCCGGACGGGTTCCCCGCCGGCGTTTCATCGGCGGGCTTCACCACGGCGATGACCTTGTTTCCCGGAAGATGAAACTCAACGGAAGTTCCATGCACCACTTGCATCACGATTTCATGTTGGCCGGGCGCGATGTGCAGGTTGCGAATAAAAACATTTGTGCCGTGCAACGATGGCGACTCAAACACGCCGCGCGCGCCCACGGTGTACGACAGCACCACACGGTTGTCCTTCACATACAGTCCCTTGTAATGCGCCCAGTTGCGCGGCAGCGGTCCATACATTTTACTGTCCAACCCTTTCACGCGCGAGGCATCGGCCCATTCCCCCTTCGGACTGCGCCAGCCAAGTCCGACCGGATTTGAAAACACCTGCGTGCCTATGATGGATGCATGCGCGTTGTGGCGGCCGTCGAAGGCGATGCCGCGCCAGTCGATGAAGCCGCCGGTCCAGCCCGCCGCGCAATTGAGCAAATCCGTATCGTACAACATAAACGCGCTGCCTTTGGAAACACCGCTCGCACCGGCGTCGAGCCGGATGGCAATGCCCTTGTTGACTATCCCCGCACCCGGCACCTCCAGCGAGGTGGAAAGATACGGCCCATAATTCATCGAGTCCCATTTGGCGGCCAAGGCCTGCAGGGATATCAGCGCGGAAAAAAGAATCGTGATGCGTTTCATAAGTGGTCGGCCCGATTGTGAAGAAGCAACGGGCAGAGTCAATGACCTCTCTTCTGAAATGAATCCCCCAAGCGTTTCAACATCAGCAACCGAAACTCCAGTGCCTCCTTGCCGGGGATTTTCAGCGCGCGCAGGGTCAGTTCGCCTTTCCCTTTCTCCAGCAAAAGGGTGCCCATGTTCACCGACTTGAAATCTTTCACGTACGAATTCTTGCGCGGCGCACGATCGTTTTCCATTCCGCGGGCCGGCACCTCATGCGGCTGCTCAATGGTGTATCGCAGGCGATTGCCATTATGGCTCAACTCCAGCAAGGCACCCTCGCTTCCTACCGGCACAGCAAATTGCAACTCCACCGCAAAATGGCCCGTGGCCCCCACTTCCACGTTCCATGTGAGTTTGTCACCGGGTTTCTTCCAATTTGTAAAATAAGAGCAATTAGGAAATCGGTTGGATCGCTTGAGCCCACCGTGCGCCGTGGCGTCGCGCGCGGGAATTTGGGTCCATTGAAAATCCGGGTGGCCAATAATGAACGGCCGGGTGTCCTCGCCCAATTCCACAAGAACCGTCTTTTTCCAACGTGCCACCTGCTCACGCAATCGGCCAACGATCTCTGGCTTGGCTTCGCTGATGTCCTTGCGTTGGCCGGGGTCGACAGTCATGTCGTAAAGTTTGCCCGTGTGGTCGAGTCGATAGTTTTGTGTGCGCGCACTCACGTGGCCCCTCCAATGCGAAAAAATGATTCGCTCTTTCCACTTGGCCGCCTGCCCAAGCAGGAATGGCTTGAGGCTGTGGCCATCGAGTTTCTTTTTGCTTAGGATGGGAATGCCCGCGCAATCGGCGAGCGTGGGGAGCAAATCGATGCCCGCGGCAATGGGTTCCACCCGTGTGCCGCTCTTGATCTGCTTTGGCCAGCGCACCAGCAACGGCGAGCGCACGCCGCCTTCGTCGGTGGAGCCCTTGCGGCCTTTCATGCCGCCGTTCCAGCGCACGCCGTTGGGGCCGTTGTCGTGAAAGAAAACCACGATCGTATTGTCGACGATGTTCAGCTCATCGAGGCGCTTCAGGATGCGCCCCACATTCCAGTCAATGTTTTCGCACATCGCCAACGCGCAACGCAGATGCGGCAGGTCTTCCTTTTTGGGGTCACGATTGTGCATCGTGATTTTCTTGTCCTTGAATTTTTCCCACCAGCGGTCCGGCACCTGCATTGGGCCGTGCGGGGTGTTGTATGGCAGGTACGCGAAGAATGGTTTGCCGACGCGATTGGCTTTTTCCATGAACGCCAGCGCGTGGCTCGTGAAATCATCGATGCAAAATCCTTTGCCCCGCACAAGGCGGCCGTTGTGCTCCAGCGGCGGACTGAAATAATCGCCCCAGTGGCCGGAGCAAAATCCGTAATACTCCTCAAACCCACGCCCATTGGGATGATACGGAAACTGCATCCCGTTGTGCCATTTGCCGAAGGCGCCGGTCGCATAGCCGGCGGCCTTGAACGTGTCGGCGATGGTTTTCTCATCGAGGTCGAGGCGTTCCCCGCCGGCGGAGGTGCTGTATACGCCTCCGCGCACGTGGTAGCGGCCGGTCAGGAATTCCGCGCGAGTAGGTGAGCACACGGGGCAAACATAAAAGCGTTCAAAGCTCGCGCCATCGCGCGCCAGCGAATCGATGTGGGGCGTGGAAAGATTTTTGTTTCCGTGAAGGCTCAAGTCTCCCCACCCCTGATCGTCGGTGAGAATGACCACAACGTTGGGCGGCTTGGCAAATACGAATCCGACCAGACACAGTGAAAGGAAAACGACGATGAAATTCACACGCAGAGAATCGCGCAGGAAATCGAAATGAGCAAAGAAAAATTACTGGTTATCCCAGAACGCGCGGGCATCACCCGCTTCATGCTGAAAGCCAATTTGACTCACCGGCAGGCGCATCGCATGGCCATCGGCAAATATGGCGCTGGCGCGGCCGCGGTGGCGGTTGATCATCCGCACCGAGGTTCGTTTTGCAGGTTGCCATGAGGGTGTGCCCGGCACGGCAAACCGCACGCGGGCGGACTCGTCCATTTTGCTGGTGACCTCCTCGCGCCAGGAATCCGGATTGGTTTCGTTTGGATTTGCCACCGGCCCGGCATCGCCAAACACAACAGTCTGCGTCGGCTTGCGCACATGGCTCATCTTGATGCCGCGGCTGGCGAGCAGCCGATTGTATGCCAAGCCGCCGTGTTTGCCATCACGGCACTCCGGGCAACGCCAAGTCTCGTGCCCATCGGAATACTTGCCCAGTAGCGTGGGCCACAACAGTTCGGTATTGCCTTTCCGCTCCGGCTTGCCGCGGGTCGGCTGGCTGAAGGGCACCAATTGCCCATCGTTATCCCTCGAGTATTGCAGGAATGCCTCACCGATCGCGCGGCAATTATCGAGGCATTGGGACGCAGCCGCCTGATGACGCGCCTTTAGGAGGGAGGGAATGATAAGGCCGGCCAGCAGTCCGACCACCGCCAATACAATCACCAGTTCCACCATGGTAAAACCATGGCACGCACGGGAGGTTTGCATGCGGTGCAGATCGGGTGGCATTGGGAAAAGTTTACATCACTTTTTCCGTTGGTCAACCTCATCCTTGAGATTTGCTGAAAAAATAACACGCCTGAAAAAATGCCGAAAAACCCCAATAATGACGCCAACCGGCTAACTCTCCTCCTTTTCAACCTTGATCTCCAACCCCGGCATTACCTGCGGCATCAGCCAATTGCTCACCTTGCCCACCATGGCCGGCAGGGCGTCCGGGTCGGTCTCCGCATCGAAAACGTGGTCGCAATTCTCAATCACGAACAACTCCTTCGGCTCATTAGCCTGCTCGAACAACTCACGCGATTCCTCAATCGGCACCACATCATCCACCGTGCCGTGCACCAGCAGCCACGGCACTTTCACGCTCGCCGCCAGTCCCACCACCGTGCCCACGCTGTTCATGTCATCCACAAATGTTTGCGAGAGCGGACAATCCTCCCTACCCCACATATGGCCGGTGCCCGGAGTTTCCTCGCCAAACTCAGTCTCGGCAAATTTTTTGGTGTGCACCATTCCGGCCAACGACACGAGCAACTCAATGCGATCATCCATGGCCGCGCGTTTGACGCCCACCGCGCCTCCCATGCTGTGGCCCACGTAGGCAATGCGCCGACCCTGCGCGTGCAGCACATCAATCACCGCACCGAGATCTTCCACTTCTTTTGAAACACACGAATCCTCAAAGCGCCCCTCGGAACTGCCATTGCCGGAAAAGGAAAAACGCAGCGCCGGGATGCCCGCCATTGAGAGGCCCCCCGCCAGCGCGGTCACAAAAGGGCGATCCATGTTTGCCGTCACCCCGTGGCCGATGACCACCGTGAACGGACTGTGAGATTTGGCGGCGTGAAATGCGTAGTCCAGCCGTTCCCCCTGCGCGTTGCGAATTTCCGCATCCATCGGCGCGGGTTATAATAAATTATCCGCGGAGTTGCGAGTTTTTTCGGGCGTAACTCCAGCAACTCGCTGCCATTAAACCCCATCGCCGTGACCGCTGCCCGCCACATTTCAATCCCAACCGCGTCATTTCATTTTTCCAATCCGGCAACCGCTGCGCCTCCAACCCTGCCACGCGACGGAAGAAAAAATACATTGCCGCCAAGCATCCAAGCGCATGCCACTTCATCCACCCACGCGAAGGCTGGGCGAACTCCGCCACCAACCAATGCCCATTCGGGCGAAGACTGCCCGCCAGGCGCGGCATCAAGCCCGCCAGCGTTTCTGGCGTGAAACAATCGAGAAAAAAACAGGTCACCACCGCATCGAATTGGCCGCTTGGGAAATCCCAGTGCCGTGCATCCGCGCAATGAAACCTCACCTTGGCCCCCGCAGGCAGCCGGGCTTGGGCGTAGGCAATCATTGCGCTGCTGGCCTCCACGCAATCCACCTCCACATCGGGAAACCGCCGCGCCAGTTCCGCCACAAACCGGCCGTCGCCCTCGCCCACGGTCAGCACCCGCCGGGCATCCGCGAGCCACGGCAGCAAATCAAGCCGGCACCGCAACAGTCCGCGCCCAAACGTCGCATACTCCAGCCAACGATACGGCCGCGCAAGCACGTCAAACCCGCCGCCATCCTCTTGACGACAGGCCAACGGTGTCTCAATGGATTGAATCGGGTTCAAAACAAAAACCAAACCGGCGTCAACAAGACCATATCCGCCCACACGCGGCGGGCTTCCGCCGAAAATAAACCCGGCCGCCGTGTCAGTTCCAGCAGCGCCAGCGCGCCCGCTGTTATCGCCAAGGCCAGCGGCAGCCAGCGCGGTTCCAACGCCGCGCCGCCCAACGCCAATGCCGCCAGGCCCAGCGCCATCCACGGCAGGACGCGCTCCATCCCCGCCCAGCACCGGGCCAGCGAGGGTTGCCCCATCGCGGCATCCTGTTGGCGGTCCCAGCCGGCGATGGCCAGGCAGTTCATCGCGCACAAACCCGCCCAAGCCGAGGCGGCCAAAATGAAAGGCACATCAGGTTGCCCGTTTATGATAACGAAAAATAGTGTGCCGCCGGCAAACGCCGTGCCGGCCATCGGCTCCTTCCACCGACCCGCCTGCAGGCGGAACACCCGCGCGTGCTGCAGCACGAAGTAGCCGGCCAGCACCGCCAGCCACACCACGCCCGCGGCCACCTCGCGCACCGGCAGTTGGCAAGCCGCCACGCAGGCCAGCGCCGTGCCAATCAGCCACGCGATGTGAGCGGCCGGGCGTGTTTGCGCGCGAAGGCGTGCCGGGCGGAATCAACGGGGCCATCCGGCAGCCGGCGCGCGTCGAGCAGGCGGTCGCCGCTGTACGCCAGCCACGTACACACTGCCAACAGCACGCGCTGCGCCGCGCCCAGTTCCACCGCCATCACTTGGGCGAAGGCCTCCTGCCACGCCAGCGCCACGAGGGGGGCGTCCAGGCTCAACACATTGGGCCACAGCCACCACGCGCGGGTGCGCGACTTGAGTGATTGGGACAGAGCCAGGGTGGTCAGGGCCGGTTTCATTGGCCGGGGAGCTTCTCATATTTTGGTTGTGAGCCAAGGCGAATCTCGTACCGTTGGCCCATGAGCCCCTCACGCCGCGATTTTTTGAAAACCTCCGCCGCCGCCGTGGCCGCGGCCAGGATTTCCCGGGCAGCGCCCGTGCGGCAGCCGAACTTGATTCAAAAAGAAAACGCCGGTGCCGGTGCCCGCGACTGGCAGCTCACGCGCGTGCGACCGGCCGGCTACCGCACGCCGGCCATTGAGGGTTATTGCTCGCGGCAATCGGTGAAGGCGGGCGAGACGCTTGAGGTAATGGTGAGCACCGAGCCAGCGGCAAAGTTCACGCTGGAGATTTTCCGGATGGGGTATTACGGCGGACGCGGCGCGCGCTTGATGAAATCACTGGGGCCGCTCCAAGGCAAACCGCAGCCCATCCCGCCGGTGGGCAAAAACCGCCTGCGCCAGTGCAAATGGGACCCGGCCGTGACCCTCAAGATCCCCGCCGACTGGCCCAGCGGCGTATACCTTGGTCGGCTGAGCACGGTGGCGGCCAAAGGCCAGCCGTACTGGCAAGGCTACATTATTTTCGTTGTGCGTGATGACCGGCCGGCAGATTTTCTTTTCCAGTGCAGCGACAACACGTGGCAGGCGTACAACAAGTGGCCCGACAACCACAGCCTGTACACCGACCCTCGCGGCGCGCACGCGGTGGACGTGTCCGTCAGCTTCGACCGGCCTTACGCAAAGTACTCGCAGATCTTTGAGCGGCCGCTCTCCAACGGCTCGGGCGAGTTTCTCTTGTGGGAATTTCCGCTGGCGTACTGGATGGAAAAACACGGCTACGATGTCACCTACTGTTCCAACAGCGACTGCCTCGATTCGGCACAAATCACCCGCTGCAAGACGTTCCTCAGCGTGGGGCATGACGAGTACTGGGATGTGCGCCAGTATCACGCCGTGGAAAAAGCCATCGCGGCAGGCACGCACCTGATGTGGCTTTGCGGCAACTCCGTCTTTGCCGTCAGCCCCTTCAGCGACAACAAACGCGTCATCACGCGCGACGGCATCTTCAGCGGCCTCACCGACAAGGAAATCAACGCCGCCATCGGCGTGTTCACCAAAGACTGGCGGCGGCGCGGCCCTGACGAGAGCAACCTCATTGGCGCGCGCAGCATTGTGCCCTTCAATGGCGGCGGCGACTGGATTTGCACCAAACCCGACCACTGGATCTACAACGGCACCGGGATGAAACACGGCGATGCCATCCCCGGGCTTGTCGGCTGGGAACACCACGGCGCACCGGCGGACAAGCCTGGCTTGGAGGTCGTCGCCGAGGGCACCGTGTGGCGCGGCGGCACCACGCCCGCCCACTGGACGGCCACGCTTTTTCCCGGCCCAAAAAGGAACATCATCTTCAACGCCGCCACGATCTGGTGGCCCCAGGCTCTCGCCAGCCCGCCCGGCCACATGCTGCCATGGAGCCATTACAGCCGCCCGCACGGCGTGGACGAGCGCGTGCAGCGGATCACGGAAAACGTGTTTCGGAAAACCTTGGATTGAACTGCGGACGCTTTTGCGTTGCGGTAAAATGGCTCAGGAACATTCCGCACGCCCAACTCTGGTGCTGGTATAATCAGGGTGCGAGCTTGAATTTCTGGATGCGGGCGTTGCCGCTGTCGCACACGTAGAGGAATCCCCGGCCATCGAGCGCCACGCCCTTGGGTTGGTTGAACTGGCCCTCGCCGCTGCCCTTTTCGCCAAACTGTCGCAGCAGCTTGCCGTTCGTGTCGTAAACCAAAATCCGGTTGCCGCTCGTGTCGGGCACGTACAAGCGGTCGCGCCCGTCAAACGCCATGCCGGTTTGCTCGTGGCCGGGCTTGGCGTGGGGCAAATCCCAGCGGCGCAACGGCTTGCCCTTGGCATTGAATTTCTGGATGCGCGTGTTCTTGTGGCTGGCCACGTACAGGGCGCCCTTGGAGTCCAGCGCGATGGCGTGCGGCCGCTCGAGTTGCCCCGGCTCCGCGCCTTTCCTTCCAAACTTGCGCAGGAAATTGCCCTCCTTGCCGAGCACCTGAATGCGATGATTGCCCGTGTCCGCGATGAAATATTCGCCGCCGGACCCGGCAGCCACACCAAGCAGTCAGCGGCTCTGACCGTCCTTGGCCCCCTTCGCGCCGAACTTCACGACCAGTTTTCCCTTGGGCGAATATTTCTGCACCTGCTCGGTATTGCCGTCCGAGGTGTAAACAAAGCCCTTGCCATCAATGAAGATGCCCGTGGGCAACCTGAACTCGCGCGTGCGGTCGCTGAAGTCTCCCCACTCGAACAGGAACTTCCCGTCTGAATCAAACTTGCGAATGCGATAACGGTTCTCGCTCTTGTTGTCTTTTTTAACCTGATACCGATGGACCACATAAACCTCCCCCTTCGCATTGGCGGCGAGAGCCAGGGGCGTGAACTGCCCGTCGGGATTGGCTTTCGTCCCCCAGGCGGAGACAAACCGTGGCGTCCAGTTCCCGGCCTCTGCGGAGACTGCGATGACGATGGTGATGGAAAGTATCAAGCTCCGGAACATACAAAGACGATAACGATTTGTGCAAAGGAGGCAATAGGAAATTGGATGAGAAGAAGCAGAGTTTCCCAGCAAGAATCCCACCAAGCAAACGGCATCTACAGAAGGAAGAAAGGAATGAAAAAACGACGCCCCCCGTGAGGGGCGCCGCTACTTTTGCACAACCCAATTACACACGGAACCTCCACCGTGCGGGAAGGCATAACGCCCTCCATATATATATTCGATAAACGGAGACCATTTCTTTCAAATTTTTGAATTTATTTTCGCCTGCTCACGGGTTCATTATGCCAAAAAATCATGAAAACAGGCGTTTTAAGCCAGTTTTTTGCGAATAACCGCCTTTTTGTGGTTGAAGTGTTTTTTCGGTAAAAATACTCTTTCGGGCATGAGCGATTTCGAAACCGGCTGTTGCCCTCGTTTTGACCCCGCGCCGTGGGAGGACAAAATCATTGAATGGGAGGGCAAACCGTTCGTGCGCGACACGGTGCGCTGCCTATTTCACATCCCGCTCAACTTCGGCGGCGTAATGGTGCGCAATATGACGGCGATCGAGGCGGCAAACGTGAAGGATCCCCAAGTCATCGTGCTGTCCGGCGAGTGTTGTTATGGAAATCTGTTGTTTATATATCTGTCACCGCAGAATTGCCGGGCGCAGACAATGTGAAGTTGAGCGGCCGCTTTCGGTCACGCGTATTTGAGGGTCACCACCGTCATGTCGGTGAATGGGCGAAGGAAATGACCGCGGAGGTTTC
>CAZJRV010000058.1:4578-13711 GCA_964548235.1 uncultured Verrucomicrobiota bacterium | reverse complement strand
GGGCTCATGTAGGCGGCGGTGCCGCTGGCGTCGCCTTCCATGCCGTCGCGCGTGGCGGCATCGGCGGAGTTGGCGGCAATGCCAAAGTCGGCGAGCTTGAGATGGCCCTCGCGGTTGAGCATCATGTTGGCCGGCTTGAGGTCGCGATGGACGATGTGTTGCTGGTGGGCGTATGCGAGTGCGTCACACATTTGCAGCGCGAGAGGCAGCAGAGTTTCCCATCGATAAAAGCCGCCGGGCTGCTGGGCGCGGTAAGCATCGAGGTCGGCCCCTTCCACGTATTCCATTGCGATGAAGGGCTGCTCGTCGGGCAGTTGCACGAGGTCGTGGATGCGGATGATGTGCGGATGTGACAGGCGATGGGCTTTTTGGACTTCGCGCTTGAGGTCGCCGAGGGCCACGGGGTCGGCGGCCAACTCGGGCGGGAGGCGTTTGAGGGCGACTTGTTCTTCGAGGTGCTGATCGCGCGCGAGCCATACCACCCCACGTGCGCCCCGGCCCAGTTCGTGGTGAAGGGAGTAGCGTCCGCCGCCGGCCAGGTCATTGGCCAGATACAACTCCGGCGGCCGGTCGACGGTGGTTTGGTGTTGGACGCGTTGGACGGTGAAAAAGAGGTCGCCCATTTGCACCGCCTGGTTTTCCGCCAGGGGCACGCGTCCACGCACCGCAACGCCGTTGATGAACGTGCCGGACGTGCTGCCGTGATCCTCGATTTCCTGAGTTGTATCGGTGAGGTGCAGCACAGCGTGGATGCGCGAAAGGAAATCGCTCTCCACCCGCACGCCGGCGGAGGTTTCGCGCCCCACCACGTGCGTGCCCGGGCCGAGGGAATATTCGGCCACCTTCTCGCCGTTTTGGCGCTGGACAAGAATTCTGGCAGGCTGGGGGTTCATACAAACGCCGAGATTTTATCAAATTAAAATGGATTTGCCGAGCGCGGGATTGACCCGGCCGATGTGGATTGCCAAGGTGAGGCGAATGCTGCGCTTAGAAATCACGCAAGGCGGCCAGGCGCGCGAGGTGAAGCTGGACTGCGACGAAGTCATCATCGGTCGCCGCAACGAGCGCACCGCTGTGGGGCTGGATCTCACGCCGGATGACCTTGTGAGCCGAACGCATGCGCGCATCTGGCGCGAGGCAGGTGAGACACGTATTGAAGATCTCGGCAGCCGCTCCGGCACTTTTGTGAATGGTGCAAAGCTGGAGCACCCTCAGGTATTACGCCCTGGCGAAACGGTCACACTCGGCGAAACCCAGATCATCCTCAAGGGAGCGTTGCCCGACCGCCGCAAGCGCAATGCCCCCAGCGGCACGCGCAATCCCAAGCGCAAGCGACCGGCCAAACCCCGGCCAAAACCGGCTGGTCAGAGTGAAGCCGAGCCATTGCCGGGCAATGCCAAAGTGGGGTTGCACATTGAATTGACCTTTGATGGCAAAACAAGGCTCGATGTGTTTGATCGCGATGAAATCTTCATCGGCCGCAAACATCCCGAGGCAGACATCAGCCTGGATCTTAGCGCTGATTTGCTGGTGAGCCGCACCCACGCACGCATTTGGCAGACACGCAGCATTTGCTGGGTGGAAGACCTCGGCAGCACCCACGGCACATTGGTGAACGGCGAGCCGATTGACGGCGCCTGCGTGGTCAATTCCAACGACAAGGTTCAAATCGGATCCACCCTAATGCGTGTGTGGCACGTGGCTGCCACGGACATGACCCACAACGATGTCGCTCCCGCCAGCTTGGAAAAGGAAGTGCCCCACACCGAGCAGCGATCGGCCCCGGCCAAGGAGGGGTTTCCGGATTTGGATTCCTATCCCGTTTACAAGGAGGAAGACTATCGATATTACCCACCCAGCGAACGCAGCGCACCGGAGGTGGATGCAATAATGAAAAGCCGCAAAAGCCCCATGGGCCGCATTCGCACCACCCATACACGCACGCTGGAGGATCCCATTGGAGAGGGCGTGGAGAATCCCGCACTCTTGGAAATTTTGCCCGGGCTCCCCGCGCAATTGGACGCGCACACGGAAGAGGATGCGTTGTCCGAATGGCTCGTGAAACAACTGCCCGGATGGTTGCCCGGCGTGAAACGTGCCGCCTTGTTTTCCATCCATCATGACACCCAGCGTATTCGAGTGCAGGCACACGTGCCTTCGCTCAACCCGGTGATGAGCGACACGCTGGCCCATCGTGCGCTGGATCGTCGCGTTGGGTACGCGTGGTTGCAGGTTAGTAAAAAGGAATCCGTGCGTCGGTTGTCCACGCACGCCGGGCTGTACGTGCCGTTGATATGCGCCGGGCGCGAGTGGGGCGTCTTGTGTGTGGAAGACACCGATGCCGAGGCGGAATTCAGCGACGGAGATCTCGCTGTGATGATGGCCATCGGCCAGTTAGCCGCACTGGCCTTGGGCAGCCGGGAGGGCTAATTGGAATCAGGCGGCCTGCGGCCCAGCAGCTCGTAGAGTTCACGCTCCGCTTTCATTCGGTCCTCAATATATTTCATTTTGGCATCATGCCGTTCCTTGAAGCCATGGGCCATGCGTGCGCCCGCGCGGATTTGAAACTGGCTCAAGTACTGCGCAAGGTTGTCCCGTGCCGATGCGGCGGTGGGCAATCCGCTGGCCGCAGCCAGCGTGTAGTATTTATACGCGCCCACAAAGTCCTTGGGCGTGCCCATGCCGCTCTGCAGTGCAATGCCCACGTTGAGCTGCGCCTGTGGCAGGCCCTCGTCCGCAGCCAGCTTAAACCACTTGTAGGCCGAGCGAAAATTCAGCGGCATCCCCACACCCATCGTGTAGAGCACACCCAAGTTATGTTGCTGGCGGGTTTGCCGGTCTTTTTTAGCCCACTTGTCGAGCTTAACCTCCTCCGTGAATTTCCCGTTCGCCTCCGCTTGAATCAACTTGGCTTCAGCCTGAATCACTGCCATAGCCTCGGCCATCATAGCCGCAATGGCTTGGGGAGAAATCTGGTTGGTTGCCATGCTGCCGGTTCCGGGTCCGCCCGTGCCGGGCAGGGCGGTTGTGGAAGGGCCACCACCGGAGCCTGGAATGCCCCCTGTGCCCATTCCGGGAAGTCCGCCGCCGCTGATGGGTTGCCCGGTGGAAGGATCAATCGTGGGTGCGGTGGGAATGCCAATGCCGGGCAGGCCAGTGCCCGGTAGTGGGGCCATACCTGCGCCGCCGGGTAGGCCAGTGCCCGGTAATGGTGCCATGCCCGTGCCGCCACCCGCCCCAGGTTGGGGGGTGGGAATGCCGGGAATACCGCCGGTTGCCGGGACACCGCCCGGAGCAGGCGCACCACCCGGCGTGGGAACAGCACCCGGCGTGGGAACACCGCCGATACCTGGAATGCCGGGAGCACCCGGGGTTCCGGTTCCTGCAGGTTGGGCGAGCATCAGTTGCAGTCCACCCAGCAAACCCGCGCACCACAGCACGCGCGTTCCTCGATTTGAAATATTCCTTGGCTTCATATCGGTTGTGTCTATGGGACTATTTAAACCAGTTTCACGTTTTTTTCAAGTGAAAACACCGTTTTTAGGGGTTTCCTCCGGTTAATTCACAGCATTTAAGGGGCCAACTTGGTAGTTCTTGATCCCACCGCGCTTTGAATTAGCCCAAATATCTCGGTGCTTTTGAGCACATCTTTATCCAACCAATCCCCATTCGGGACGATCGCCACGGGCCAATCCGCGCGACTCACCGGGCGACAGCCGTGCGAGCCTTTTACCAGCGAGGCGTCCAACGGGATGACATCCATCAACATGCGGAAGCCGAGCTTCTTTTGCAGCAGCCTCCGCGCAATACGCAGCTTGGGAAAGGCAAGTTGCGGGTCGATGAATAACTCAGCGGGGTCGTAGCCTGGTTTGCGGTGGATGTCCACCGTGCGCGCGAAATCCGGTGCGCGCGCATCTTCATACCAGTAATAATATGTAAACCACGCATTTTCTTCCGTAACCGCAATGAGATCGCCCGCGCGGCGATGGCGTGGCTCGCCCTCCAGCACCGCTTGCACGCCGGCCGTGTTTTCCAAAAGCGCCTTCACCTCGCCGGTCAGCGAAGCGTTGTTTACATACACATGCGCCACTTGATGATCCGCAACGGCAAACACTGTGCTCGCGCCGGCATCGAGCAATTCGCGGCCCAGTTCTTCCTTGATGGTCAACCAACCTTGCTCGCGGAAAAGGCGGTTGAGATGAATGGCCTTGTCCACTTGCGTGATTCCGTATTCGGAAAGCAACATCACGTCCACGCCGCGTTGGGCATAAAAATCCAATAGCCCACCAACGATTGCGTCGATCAATTGCAGGTCCTGCTTGATCGCTTTGTCTTCCGGCCCGAGGCGTTGGAGGTTGTAATCCAAATGCGGTAGGTAAACGAGCGACAACGTGGGCGAATGCTTGCTCTCGATCCATTTGGCCGATTCGGCAATCCAACGGCTTACACAGTCGGCCGAGCCTTGCGGGGTTCGCACCCCGGCGGCCGGGCCCCAAAAGCCGGGAAAGGGGAATTCGCCCAAGTCGCGCTTGATGTCATTGCGGATGTCAAACGGGTGCGTGTAAATATCAAAGACCTTTCGTCCATCCGCTGGATACATTGGGCGCGGCGTGAGGCTCCAGTCCGCGCCGGAGTACATATTGTACCACCAAAAAACTTTCGCGCACGTGAAGTCGTCGTGCTTCGCCCGCAACGCGTCCCACACCTTGGGTGCCTGCACGAGGTGATTGGATTGTTTCCAAAATTGAACCTCCGCCAAGTCGCGATCGTACCAGCCATTGCCCACGATGCCGTGGGTGGCGGAAGTTTCGCCGGTCAAATAATCACTCTGCGCGGTGCACGTCACCGCCGGGAAAGCGGGTTCAATAAACGCCCGCGCGCCCGCGTTGCGGTACGCAAGAATGTTCGGCGTCCAAGCCCCGATATGCCGGTCGCACAAGCCCACCACGTTGAGGACGGCGATGCGGCGGGGGTCAGCCATTCGCGGGGATCACTTTTTGGTCGCCATCAACTTCGTGGCGGGCGTGGAGTTCGTGGATGGAGGCGAGCACTTTGGGGGTGTTCATTGCGTGCACCTCGAAGCCTTCGCCGATGGCGCGCAGGAGGGTGATGGTGAGTTGTCCGCCGAGGTGTTCGCGGAATTCCTCGAGGCCTTCAAGCACCACCAATTGGCCGTCCTCCGTCTCGTGCAGCAAATCCCGGCTCCACAGGGAAAACCCAAGTCGTTCCAGCAAGCGCAAAATGCGATCGCACGCGGCTGCCTCGAGGTGGCCGCAGTCGCGCGCATAGATGCAATCGAGCGCGATGCCGATGGCGACGGCCTCGCCGTGGCGCAGGCGGTATTCGGAAACCTGCTCCAGCTTATGCGCGGCCCAATGGCCGAAATCCAGCGGACGCGCGGAGCCCATTTCGAACGGGTCGCCGCTGGTGGCGATGTGGTTCATGTGCAGCTCGGCGCAGCGATGGATGAGGCGCTGCATCGCGGCGGGTTCGAAGCCGGCCAATGCGTCGGCGTCGGTTTCGATCGCATCAAAAAATTCGGCATCGCGAATGCACGCTACTTTTACGGCTTCCACGTAGCCGTTGCGTTTGTCGCGTGCGGTGAGGGTGGCGAGCATTTGGAAATCGTTGATGACCGCGAAGGGCGGGGCGAAGGTGCCGATAAAATTCTTTTTGCCGAAGGCGTTGATGCCATTTTTCACGCCCACGCCGGAATCGTTTTGGCTGAGCGTGGTGGTGGGGATGCGCACGTGCCGGATGCCCCGGTGCGCGGTGGCGGCGGCTAGCCCCACCATGTCCAGCAGTGCCCCGCCGCCCACGCAGATCAAATACGAATGGCGGTCGAAATGGAAGCGCTCCAGTTGCGAGTGCACTTCGCTTACATGGAAATAGGAATTCTTGGTGCGCTCGCCGCCTTCCATCACAAAGGGAGCGCACACGAGGTTCAACACATCGGCGTGAGCCTTGAAGTAGCATTGAATTTCGGAAACCAGCGTTGGGCGCGCGTCAGCCAGCGCCTCATCCAGCACCAGCAGCACCTTGCGCGGGTGGGCGGCGGGATCATCGGCCAGCGTGTCGCGCAGCACGGTGTTCTCCGCATCAAAAATGTTTTGCGAAAACAAAACCTGATGCCGCCAGCTCACCGTCACGTCGTGTTCAATGCGGGGGGTCACGCCCAAACGTTAGGGGAAATTTGCCAGCGTGACAAGGTTGTGGCATTCCTAAATGCGTTCGCGGCTTGAAAAAATCCACTGCATCCGGTACATTTCGCGCATGAGTTGCCGGGGAGCCACGGGCATTTTTTTGGCGGCGGCGTTTTTGTTTGCCTGCAAGTCGTCCCGCGTGTTGACGCCGGTGGAGTTGAAGCAACAGGAACTCGTCGACCTGAACGCCACCATTCACGCAAATGGAAAGGAGCTTGAGGCTCGAAAGGTCGAGCAGTTAACGCTGCCGAAGGGATCGCCGGGGCATCTGAATGCGGGCCGCAGGGTGGCGTTGTTAATGGAAAAAAGCTCCAACCTCAGCCTGCAGTTTGAGGGCCTTAAAATGGAGCTGGCCGAGGCCCGCCGCAAGGAGGCCGAGGCGGCAATCGCCGCCACCAACGCCCCTCCAGTTGCGCCCACCACCAACGCCGCCTCCACCCAGCCGGTGCTCACGCGCGGTGATCTGAACCTTTACCCCTTCGCCTTCGCCACCGATGCGGATCAAGGCACCAAGATGGTCACCGGCGAGGTAGAGAACGCCAGCACCAACGCGCTCACTGATGTGTCCGTGGCTTTCACGGTGTTTGATGCGGACGACCAAAGCGTGGGCACCGTGTCCGACCAAATCGCCACGCTGGCGCCCGGTGTCCGCTGGGCGTTTAAAGCGCTGGTGCTCGATAACACCGCCGTCAAGGCCGAGTTCCTCGAATTCAACATCGCCGGCAATCCTGTTCCGCCCGCTGCGCCCACGCCCGGCACAACCACAACGCCCCCCGCTCCCGGCAGCACGCCCTAATTTCCGTTGCGCACTTGGTTCGCGCAAGGCATCCTGCAGCCATGCTAACCCGGGTATTTTTTCTTTCCTTCCTTTCCCTGACGCTCCTCAACACCGTTGCCGATGACTGGCCGCAATGGCTCGGCCCGCAGCGCGATGGAGTTTGGCGCGAGGAGGGGATTCTTGAAAAATTCGACGGCGCGCCCAAGCTGCGTTGGCAGGCCGAAATCGGTGGCGGCTACGCCGGCCCGGCGGTGGCCAAGGGGCGCGTGTATGTGCTCGATCGCCAGTTATCCAAAGGCACAAGGAATCCGGCCAACCCATTTGCGCGCGGGCAATTAGTGGGCACCGAGCGGGTGCTGTGCCTAAACGAAGCCGACGGCAAACTCTTGTGGAAACACGAGTACGATTGCCCCTACACAATCAGCTACCCCGCCGGGCCGCGCTGCACGCCCATCGTGGAGGGCGACCGCGTTTACACGCTGGGCGCGATGGGGAATCTATTTTGCCTCAACACGAAGAACGGCAAAGTGCTTTGGCAGGTCGATTTCAAAAAGGACTTTGGCGCTAAGACGCCCGTGTGGGGTTTCGCCGCGCATCCGATGCTGGATGGCGACAAACTCATCTGCCTCGGCGGCGGCGAAGAAGGCACCACCCTTGCGCTCAACAAATTCACCGGCAAAGTCCTGTGGCGCGCGTTGCCCGGGCCGGACCTCGGCTATTGTCCGCCGGTGATCTTCAAGGCCGGCGGCACGCGGCAGCTCATCATCTGGCATCCACGCGCGCTCAACTCCATCGACCCCGAGACCGGCAAACTCTTCTGGACCGAACCCTTCCGCGTGCGCTCCGGCCTTTCCATCCCCACCCCGCGCCTGCATGGCGACCTCCTCTTCGTTACTTCTTTTTATAATGGCCCGCTGATGATGCGCCTCGCCAAGGACGCCCCGCGCGCGAAGGTTGCGTGGCGCGCCACCGGCCGAAGCGAGCGCGTCACCCAGCAGCTCCACGCCATCATGTGCACCCCCTTCATTGAGGACGGCCACATTTACGGCGTCTGCAGTTATGGCCAGTTCCGTTGCATTAAGGCCGACACCGGCAAGCGCGTGTGGGAAACCTTTGCCCCCGTCACCCGCGCCGAAGGCCGCTGGGCCAACGCCTTCATCGTCAAGCACCGCGACCGCTTCTTCATCCACAACGAGAAAGGCGACCTCATCATCGCCAAGCTCAGCCCCAAGGGCTATGAAGAAATCAGCCGCACCCACCTCATCGCCCCCACCAACACCGCCCGCGGCCGCCGCCTAGTCTGGAGCCACCCCGCCTTCGCCAATAAAACCATCTACCTTCGCAACGACCGCCTCATCCGCGCCTATTCACTTGCCAAATAGGCGGGCAGGGCATCCACGGGCCCGGTGATTTTTCCGCTTGGCTCGGGTTGGCTGGCATCATAAAACTCCGGCCTTCCGATGGTGATGTCTGCACAACTTGACTGGCGCGGGCTGGATGATGAGGCGTTGCTGGAGCGGCGCATCAGCGATCTGGCGCTGCGCATGGAGGGGCCGGTGGCCGATTGCATTGCGCAGTTGTACCGGGAGTTGGCGGGGAAGGGGCTGGCGTTGATGCCGCCTTGCCACATCGGGGATGAATGGTTTTGCCCGGAGGGGTGCTCGGCGATTTTTATTCCGTTCTATTTATTTGATGATCGGCTGCGCAAGCTGGAGCGCAAGATGGTGCTGGAGGTGGAGGGCGGCTCGCGCGAGGAATGCATGAAGCTGTTGCGGCACGAGGCGGGCCACGCGTATTCCTACGCGTACAAGCTGCAGCGCAAGAAAAAGTGGCAGCAGCATTTCGGGCTGGCTTCGCAGGAGTATCCAGAGACGTACCGGCCACGGGGTTACAGCCGGTCTTACGTGGTTCACTTGGATGGCGGCTACGCGCAGATGCATCCGGATGAGGATTGGGCGGAGAGTTTTGCAGTGTGGCTGGCGCCGGGCAACCGCTGGCGGCGAAAGTACGCAGGCTGGCCGGCGTTGCGGAAGCTGGAGTATGTGGAGGAGTTGATGGAGGGGCTGGCAGGGAAGGCGCCGGTGCATTTGGAGGCGTATCGGGCGGCGACGGAGAGCAGTTTGCGGCTGAAGTTGCGGACGTATTATCGGCG
>CAZJRV010000058.1:0-4568 GCA_964548235.1 uncultured Verrucomicrobiota bacterium | reverse complement strand
ATGCGGATTTGCGGCAGCTTTTTATCGCAATGCCGGCGGAACGGAACGGGCATTTGTGCGCGGGGCGTTTCCTGCGGCAACGGCGGCGGACGTTGGTGGGTGCTGTGAGCCAGTGGACGCGCGAGCCGAAGTATCGCGTGAACGAATTGCTGAGCGACCTGGTGGTGCGCGCAGAAGAGCTCGGGCTGGCGGCCGATCCGCATGATTCGGAATTGCCTTTGCAGCTGGTTTCGTATATAACTTCCCTCGTGATGAATCACCGGTTCACCGGTCGCTTCAAGCACACGCGCTGATTTTTAAATCAGTTTTCAGCCACAAACGGAGGGGGAATTCAATGGCCAAAAAGCCGAGGGTGCTCGTGCTGTTCGACGTGGGCGAACCGACGAGCCTCGATGACGATTACACGGAGGATCTGAAGTCGGAAGACTGGAAGACGGAGCGGCACGTGCTGCGGGCACTGCGGGCCTTGGGGTATCCGTTCGCGATGCTCGGCGTGCACGACGACACGGGGCTGGTCCGCGAGATGATTCAGCGGTACCAGCCGGATGTGATTTTTAACATGGTCGAGCAGTTCGCCAATTCATTGGGAAACGAAAATCGGATTACTTCGTTTTTGGAATTGCAGGGCCTGCCGGTGACCGGCTGCGGATCGACCGGCATCACGCTGTGCAAGGACAAGGCGATCTCCAAGAAAATCCTCAGCTACCATGACGTGTGCGTGCCGCGGTTTGTGGTGCAGCAGCCCGGGCGGCTCATCCGCCTGGAGCCGGGGATGGCATTCCCGCTCATCGTAAAGCCCGCTCGCGAGGAGGCGAGCCAGGGCATCAGCCTCAAGAGCGTGGTGAACAATGAGGCGGAGCTGGTCAATCGTGTGTGCTTCGTGCACGAACGTTTTCGGCAGGAGGCGTTGGTGGAGGAATATGTTGAGGGTCGGGAAATTTACGTGGGCGTCATCGGCAATGACCGCCTCCAATGCCTTCCCGCCCGGGAAATGGTTTGGGGCAGTGAAGTGCCAACTCAGGCTCGATTTGCCAGCTACCGCGTGAAGTGGGATGAGGATTACCGCGAACGATGGAACATCCGAAACCGATTCATGCCGGCATTGGATGAAGCGACTCAACGACGAATGGAGGCGGAGTGCAAAAATATTTACCGCTTACTCAACCTCAACGGTTATGCGCGGCTCGATCTGAGGCTGACCCCGGCAAAGGAATTTGTGTTTATCGAAGCTAACCCGAACCCCATGCTGGCGCGTGATGAGGATTTTGCGATGTCAGCAAAGAAGGCTGGGATGGAGTATCCTGAATTGATCGAAAAGATCATTGCCTTGGCAGCGTGATTGCTAGACGGGGTTAGTCCTTTTTCAACTCCACCTTGAGCTGTGTGCCCGCGCCGGTTTTGGCTCGTTGGAGTCTCAAGTGCAGCACGCTGCGTTTGCGTTTGAAATGGTATTCGCGATGCACGATGCCGTTCTCGTTTGGCATTTTCAAAACCGCGTAGCATTCCCAGCCGTCCTCGCCCAGTTCCTTCATGCGGTTGATCTCGCGTTCGAGTTCCTTGCGTTCGTTGCCGCGGCGCATGTCCCAAATTTTATATTCCCAATGGTTGAACAGTCGGTAATCGCGCAGCATGCTCCAAAGGAGAAAGCCGCCGAGAAAAACGATCAGCAGGATGCGGGTGACGATGTCGGCGGTTTCAATGGCAAATAAGCTGAGCATGGCGGCGGGTCAATCCCTCCACACGACCGGCTCGGATGGGGCGGCATCGGCCGCGTCGTCAGTCTTGGAGAGCATGGACTCGGGCGTGTTGTAATAGATGACCACGCCGTAGTCAGTACATTTATCAATTTTTTCCATGTAGGTGACAGGCGTGACGCTGATGATATTTTCCTTGCCGATCTCGCCCAGAAATGCGGAGACCAAATCGTCAAAGCAATCTTTGCCCTGATGAATGCAATCGATGCGTCGAAAGGTGCGAATGGCCAACGGTGAAGTGGGTTTGGTGTCCTGCTCGCGATTGCGGGCAACGACCTGATCAAATTCATCGTCGTTCGAATCCTCTTTGTCCGCTTTGCTCTCGTAACGAAACGGCCCCGTGAATTTTGGCTTCTCGGGTTCAACCTCCTCTACAGGCTCGGATTCCTCGGCTTCAACGGTTGGCTCGGCGGTTTCCGGCTCGATCTCCGTCACCAGCCCCAAGGCCGCCGCCGCCGCAGCCGCGCGAAGTCCATCCAATTCCGTTTTGGTGGGGATTTTGTATTGCGTGTTGCACCCTTGCGGCAGCGGGCAAGTCACCAGCCCTTGATAACTCAGCCAATACTCATCCAGCGCTGCTTCGTCCAAATCCGCGTCCAATCCGCACGACGGGCAGTCGAAGCGAATCATCTCACCTTCCAGCCTGGCATTCTTGCAATTCATAACTGACCCAAACCTGACCTTCACCCTACCGTTGGAAAGCTCCGTTGGCTAGTCCATTATGCGCAAAACTTTTGTGGATAATTCTGCTTGTCCGCTCAGTACGCCGTTGCCTTGCCTTTGAGCCGCGGATCATGCGCCGCCTCGAATTTGCCATCCCGCAACGCCACCGCCTGCGTGGCCCCCATGCGATCGTAAACTTTCAGCGCGTGCCCGCGCCGCCGCAATTCGGCCAGTACTTTTTCGCCGGCCTTTTTCTCAATCCGAATTTGATCCGGCGCCCATTGATGATGAAAATGCGGCTGCGCCAGAGCCTCGTTCAAAGGTCGGCCAAAATCAATCGTGTGGATAATCGCCAGCAAGGTCTGCGTGATAATCGTCGGCCCACCCGCCGCTCCCACGGCGAGGATGGGTTTGCCATCCTTCAAGACAATTGTGGGGCTCATACTCGAGAGCGGCCGCTTGCCCGCCGCCACCGCGTTGGCTTCCGCGCCCACCAGGCCGAACGCATTGGGCACGCCCGGCGCGATGGAGAAATCGTCCATCTCGTTATTCATGATTACCCCCGTGCCGGGGATGATCACTTTGCTGCCGAAGCTGGTATTCACCGTGGCGGTGATGGCCACCCAGTTGCCCTCGCCATCGGCGCAGGAAAAATGCGTGGTGTGTTTGCCGTACAAATGCTCCGTGGAACGCGGCGGCGTGCCATGCGTTTTCACCGGCGTGGCGCGATCCATCCGAATGCGCGCGGCGAGTTGTTTCGCATACGCCTTGTCCACCAACCCGCGCGGCACCTTGGCAAAAGCCGGATCGCCCAGCCAATGCGCGCGGTCGGCAAAGGCCAGCTTCATTGCCTCGGTGATGACATGATAAAAATCGGGCGACCTCGAATCCATTTTCGCAAGATCGAATTGCTCAAGGATATTCAGAATCTGCGCCACGTGCACCCCGCCCGAGCTGGGCGGTTGCATACCCAGAATCGTGTGGCCGCGATAAGTCGTCCGCACCGGCGGCGGCGAAGTGGTTTTGTAATTCGCAAAATCCCGCGCTGCAAGAATGCCGCCATTCTTTTTCATCCACACCTCCGTCCTGCGCGCAAACGGCCCGCCATAAAACCAACCCGTCCCCTCCTTCGCAATCGCCCGATACGTCCGCGCCAAGTCCGGTTGCCGCAGCAAATCACCCGCCACCTTCGGTGCACCATCCGCCTTCAACAACAACGACCCACTCGCGGGAAACTTCGCCAACCCCTTCGCCGTCGCCCGAATGCGCCCCGCGTACGTCGCCGGAATCGCAAACCCATCCTCCGCCACTGTCGCCGCCGTTTCCAAATGATCCCGCAGCGGCAACTTCCCATGCGCCTTCGCCAGCCGCGCATACGCCGCAAGCGCCCCCGGCACCCCACTCGCCAGCGGCCCCAGCTGGCTCAGCCGCGTATCCGGCTTGCCATCGCGCAAGTACATATCCCGATGCGCCCGCGCCGGTGCTGTTTCGCGTCCATTAATCGTAATCACCCGCCCATCCGCCAGCCGCGCCACAATAAAACAACCCCCACCGATGCCCGAGTTATACCCATTCACCACCCCCAAAGTAAGCCCCGCAGCCACCGCCGCATCAATGGCATTCCCGCCCTTTTTCATCGCTCGCACCGCCGCATCCGTCGCCAAAGGATCCACCGTAGCCACCGCGCCAAGTTGGGCAGAATGGGCTAATAATCCAAAAAAATAAAAAAAGAACGCAAGAATGGGCCTCATTCGCCGAATATAAATAAAACGGTTCCACAACGCAAGCAGCCTAAACACAGCTTTTTTTGTTATAATTGGAACTTTTTTAGGAGGAAATCCGTCTGACTTGGGAGAGATGGCACGTTGAATGCTGTGAATAACTCATGAACGGGGAGGAGAACCGGTTCATGAATAATTGCAATTATACCGGGCAAAAACCTTGTGAATATGCAAAAACTGGACTAGATTGGAGCCACGGAATGAACCGCAAAAAAATTAATTTTAGGAGCGTGGTGTTCACCGCGATGCTCCTGTTTGCGCTATCTGCATCCGCACAACGTTACGGCAACCAGCAAGGCGGCATGGGTAACATGGGCGGCGGCATGGGCAACATGGGCGGCATGGGTAACATGGGCGGCATGGGCAACAT
>CAZJRV010000057.1:0-13777 GCA_964548235.1 uncultured Verrucomicrobiota bacterium | reverse complement strand
AAAACCCCTGCATGAGCATGAAGAATCCGCCCCCGTGATCGCAGTGCAGATGGGTCAGCAAAATGCCATCGAGATCATCGGGCGCAATGCCGGCGGCGCGCAGGCTGCGGCTCACCGGCTCGCCGCAATCGATTAGCAGCGTGCGTCCGCCCAGTCGGTAAACGAACGCCGAGTGCCCGCGCGAATCGCCGGCCCAGCCATCGCCCGTACCCAGCGCTTGAAGGGATGCCTTGCCCATGTGGCGGGGCAACTTACCCGAACTCAACCCCAATGTAAATGGCGCGGAGAAGCGGTTTTTGTGTTATGTAACCGGGGCGTTTTCCCTCACCTCTTCGCGAGACTCGTTGAAAAGGAATTTGCCTCTGCGGGTTGAGGCGTTACAACAGGCCCACGCATGAATACTTCACTCAAGGATAAATGGGTTTTTATCACGGGCGCCTCGGCGGGGTTCGGCGCGGAAGGGGCGCGGCACTTTGCGAGCGAGGGGGCGAAAGTCGTCCTCGGTGCTCGACGCGTGGATCGGCTGGAGACCGTGGCCACCGAGTGTGAAAAAGCCGGCGCGGCTTCGGCGCATTTTCATGAATTGGACGTGGCGTGTACCGACAGCGTGAATGGTTTCGTTGAATGGTTGAAGAGACTGACGCCCAAGCTTGATGTGTTGGTGAACAACGCCGGCGGCGCACACGGGATGGATACCGTGGCTGAGGGCAAGGACGCGGATTGGGAGGCGATGGTGCAGTCGAATTTCCTCGGGCTCATGCGCGTGACGCGTGCGTGCCTTCCATTGATGGTGGAAAACCCCGGCAGCACCATCATCAACCTCGGCTCCATCGCCGGCCGCGTGCCGTATGAAGGCGGCTCGGTCTATTGCGGCGTGAAGGCGGCGGAGAAATCGATTACGCAGACGCTGCGGCTGGAGTTGAACGGCACCGGCGTGCGCGTGGGCACGCTGGATCCGGGCTTGGCGCTGACGGAATTTTCCATCGTCCGTTTTAAGGGCGACGAGGAAATGGCTGACAAACCGTACGTGGGGCTCGACCCCTTGGTTGCCGAGGACATCGCCGAGGCGATGGTGTGGATGGCCACGCGTCCGCCGCACGTGTGCATCGACGAGATTCTAATCAAGTGCACCGCCCAAGCCGCCATCCATAAAACGCATCGCGTGACGGATTGATCTATTTTTTCTCCGGCACTTTTTTGGCGGAGAGCATCTCCAGCGCCTTCGTGACGAGGGGGTCGATGCCAGTCTTGAGGTCGGTGCGTTTGTTCAGCACCTTCACATGCACGGGCACGCCTTTGGTTTCGAGGCATTCCATATTCGCAGTGTAATTGACCTGAAAGGAGAGGGTGTACTTCCATCCATTGGGGAGCTTGCGCTCGAGCATATTGGAGAAGATGCCGTTAGTGGGTGTGCCGATGATTTTCACATGGGGCAGTTCGCGCATGATCATCGCAAATAAATCAGCGGCACTGTACGAGGCGCCGTGCGTGAGCAAAACGATGGGGCCGGTGAAGGTGCGATGGTTTTTTTTCGCCTCGGGGGGTTGCATATGGAATGTGCGTAATGGGCCAAATGCGTTTTTGCCATTGGCCTTTTTGGTTTTCTCGTGATGGCCGATGCGGCGCTTGTCCGCAAAACGATTGGCAATGCGGTATGTGATTCCGGTGGTGCCGCCGGGATTGAGGCGGATGTCGATGATAAGGCCATCAATGCCGTCCATCGCGCCGAGCGCCTCGTCAAGTGCGGTTTCAAGTTTGAGTCGATTGACCCGGTCAAACTCGCGGATCAGCAGATAGCCAATCTCATCATTGTGCGCGTAGGAGAGAATTTTCCCGGCGGCCTTGGGTTTGCCAAAGTCGTTGTCTGTCAGCGTTTTTTGCACCAATGCCTTGTACTGGCGTTCGAGTTTCCGTGTGCTGAATTCCTTGGTGAAGTGGGGCAGTTCCTCCGGGCAGAATTCCGGCACGCCTAGCCGCCGCGCGCGGAGAGTCACGTGGCCGTCCTTGAGCGGCGCGAGCATATCGCACACGGTCTTGAAAAGTTCCTTGTCGGTGGTTTTTGCGTCGACCTGTGGGCGGAATTTTTTGTACTGAGCCTGCCAGTCCACGCCGCGTTCCTTGAAAAACGCATAGCGTTTGTCGAATGTGCCCCAGAGCGCCTCAAAGTTTTTTTCCGGTCCGGATAGTTCCGCCGCTTGGGTGGTTAGTCCCAGTAGCAAAAAAGCAACCAGTGATTGGCGGACAAATTTCATCCGTAAAATCGGCTAGTGCTTTTTGCCTACAGTAGCGGTGAAGGGCGAAGCTGGTAGCCCGGCACCGTTGATCAGGTTGGGCGTGGCGAGCTGATCCCAGCCGAACCGCACGTGCTTGGGCTGCTTCACTGCCTTGCTGCTGACAATCAGGTGGTCTCCATACACGATGGTTACCTCCGCAGGGTGCCACTTGCCGTCCTTGCCGGCGATTTCAAAGTGGCTGACGGGCTTGCCGTTGCTGGTCTTTAGGCCGCCGGTGGTGGCCTTCTTAAACCACACGGTGAGCGAGCCCTCGCCTTCAGCTTGATCTACTTTGTCAAACAATGGCCCTGAGTAGGTGAAGCCCTTCTGGCCGTAGGTCTTCGCCAAGGCCCATAGCGCGAGGCGTTTACCGACGTCCTGCTTGTTTGGCGGATGAATGTCGCCCAGCGTGGTGATGTCCGTGGTGACGGCCATGCCGGTGTGGGGAATTCGCAGGGTGTTGAGCTGGGCCTGCCAAATGGCCGGAAGCATTTTTGCGTCACCCCGATAACGGTAGGGTGCCAGCTGCACATAATAAAACGGCAGCTCCGGATTGTCCCAAACACTGCGCCAGCCATTGATGAGAGCGCGCATTTTCGACTGGTACCGAAGCCCATCGGCGCGGTTGCTTTCGCCCTGATACCAAATGGCGCCCTTGATTTGGTATGGCAGCAGCGGATGGATCATCGCGTTGTACATGTGCGTGGGCGTGGTGCGGCCGGGTTTGGCCTTGGCGAAATCGCCGAGCTTATCTGCGTGGCTGGCCTTGAGCGCGGGCACGCCCTTAAAGCCCACCGGCGGCGTCCATGGCTCGATGCGCGTGCCGCCCCAGTTGCTGCCGATGAGGCCGATGGGCACGTTGAGTTTCCCCTGCAAATGCCGGGCAAAAAAGTAGCCCACCGCCGTGAAGTTTCCGGCCACTTCCGGCGTGGTCGGCTGCCAGCCTGAGGTGGGGACATTCGACTGCGGCGTCTGCGCCAGCGTGTGCGGCACCTTGATGTGGCGGATCAACGGATGCTTCGCCGCGGCAATTTCCTCCTTCGCATTTGAGGACCGCGTGACGGTCCATTCCATGTTGGACTGCCCAGAGCACAGCCACACCTCGCCCACGAGCACATCCGCGAGCTTTACCGTGCTGCTTCCCTTCACCGTCAATGCGCGCCCCTTCGCGCTTGCCTTCATCGCGTTGAGGCTCACCTGCCAACGGCCATCCTTGCCGGCCTTGGCGGTGTGGGTTTGGCCGGCAAAGGTCACCGTGACTATTGTGCCTGCATCATCCCAACCCCAAATGGGACATTCTGCCCCCTGTTGCAAAACCATGTGGCTGCCCAGAATGTTGGGCAGCTTGGTTTCCGCATGCGCGAAATTGGAGGTGAAGGTGAACAGGACGACAGCCCAGCCGAGGGAAAAAAGACGTTGTGTCATGGGCCGATTGCAACGCCGATTGCCCCGCGCGTCAATGCGGAATATGGGAAGAGAAGGATTTATTTTGGCAAGGGCTGATTCAATTCTTTGGCCAGGTTTTTCAACTGGCCCGAAAGTGCAGATTCAATTTTTTCCATGAGGGTGGGACCGGTGCGGTCGCGCAGGGCGGGGACGGGGATGGCGTCGCCAATCTCGATCACCACGCGATGTGGGCGATGGCGATCCACAAATTTGAAGTCGTGCTCGAAGCGTTCCACCGTTTCGATGAGGCGCTCGATGCACGGTTCGGCGGCCAAATAATCAACGGGGTATGCGTCTAGATGTAACGCGAAGGTGCAGTCGCGCAGTTGTTTCCAGCAATGCTCGCGGCGGGCAGCCGTGACGTCGCCGTCCACCAATTCCTTGAGCATCACGGTGCGGAGCGCCTTCACGCGCTCATACACGCCGCGGCCTGCGCCGGGGCGTTCCCATTCCTGCTCGATGGGTTTGAGGATGCGATTGATGAGGCGGTCAAGGCGGTCGAACAATTCGCCGCTCTGCGCTTCGCCAAGATATTCCACCTCGCGCAGGCCAAGCAAGCCGGTGCCAATTTTCCGCACACGATTCACCGGCGACAGATCGGTTTGCGGTTCCCACGAAAGCTCGCGCTCGAGGTCAGCCAACGCGGTGGACAGCGTATCCTCCAGATCACCGGCAAACTGATATTTGAGCGCCACCGGATGCACCACCACTTGGCCGCCATTTGCTCCGCGCTTTTTGGCCGCGCGCTGCACGATCAGCGAAGTGCCTTCCTGCAGGGGGCTGAGCCGGTCGTTATGAAACGAAACGATGCCTTCGGGAAATAAGACGAGCGGACGGCGCGCCTCGGCGAGAATGTTGATGGCGGTGTTCAGCGAAGTCTTGTCCATGCCCTCGCGATGCACGCTGAACGCGCCAAGCTGCCGGATAAGAAATCGCTGAAACCAGCCCTGCTTGAACACGTGCCAGCTCGCCATAAAATGAAAATGCGAGTTCACATATTTCGTCAGCAGGCCAACCACCATCGCGTCCGGATCGCGCACGTGATTGGGCGCAAGCACAATTCCGTGTCCGGCCGCCAGTGAGGCGCTCAGTTTTTCCGCACCGCGAACTTCGTGCCCCACAATGCCCCACGTGTGTTTCAGGTGACCGGGCAAAACCGGCTGCATCAGTCGCGCCACCAGCGTGCCATTCTTCGGCGGCACAAATTCATACGGTTCCGCCACAATCACCTCTGCCGTCTCGGTGGCCAATCCGCTTGGGGCGCTGCGTGTTGAGTTTTCCATCGCTCGCGCGGAGCATACGCGTTTGCCGCCATTTCACAAAATTGAAACGCGCCAACCAATCATTGATTTTATCAATGCAAACGTTCCCGAGCTTTGGCCCCGCGCCGGCGTTTTCCTACTTGCGCCGCCCACGGCAGCCACAACATGCCCAAGCCTAATGCCGTGAGCGCGCCCATGCCCGTACCCAACTTTGCCGCGCGCGCGTTGCGTTCCCGGTTGTTTTTTGAGTCCTGAAAAATTTGATAAAAAATCCCAAGCGAAATGATCATCATCAACACAAACCAAATTGTCGAGCCGATGACCACTCGTTTGAGGGTGAACCACGATTCTTTTTTCGTGGGCGCGCCTGCAATTAGTTGTTGCACCGGCACCCATTCCGGCAGCCCCTCGTGCCACGCGAGATCTGTGGGTGACACGCTGCCCGCGGCAAGGTGCTGCCGGATTTGCTCCAAAGTGAACGGCCTCGTTTGTTGGCCGTCACGGTTAAGGTGGATTTCCATGCCCGATAATTTTACTGCATCGAATGCAGTTTGTCTGTCGGAAACCTGTTGGTCAATCCGGCCGCGTCCGCTACACTCCGCCCATGCAGAAGTGGGAATACAAAGTGGTGAAACGCGCCGATGTGTCGGAAGAAATACTGAACACCCTCGGCTCGGACGGCTGGGAATTAATGAATTTTGTCCTCCCCCACGCTAACATCCCCGGCAGCTTCGATGAAATCGAAGTGGAAATTGTCCTGCGTCGGCCGGTAACCAGTTAGTTAAAGATCGTGCAAATTGTAAATGTGCAATTTGCGGTGCAGCGTGCGGCGGCTCATGCCGATTTTTTCGGCGGCCTGGGTGCGGTTGCCGTTGCAGTCGTTTAGGGCGCGGATGATGAGTGCCTTTTCGGCGTCCTCCACGGTGAGATTTTTTTTGCCGAGCACGTCCTTGGCTTCGGGATGGGACGCTCCGCTGGATTCCCCACGCACGCTGGGCGGCAAATCGCGCAAGCCAATCACATCGCCCCGGCACAACACCACCGCGTGCTCGATTGCCGTGCGCAGCTCGCGGACATTGCCGGGCCACGGATGGTTCATCAGCGCCTCAATTGCATCGGGATGCAACTCCGCGATGGCTTTCGCGTTTTCCTTGGCGAACTCTTTTAGAAATTCCTTGGCTAGCAAAATGATGTCCGTGCCGCGATCGCGCAGGGGCGGCAATTGCATTTCCACCACGCGCAATCGGAAAAATAAATCCTCGCGAAAATCGCCCTTCGCCACCGCTTCCTCAAGGTTGAGGTTGGTGGCCGCGATGAGGCGCACGTCGGCGGTCTGCGTTTGATTGGAGCCGACACGCTCAAAAGTGCGTTCGCCGAGAAACCGCAGCAGCTTCACTTGAATGGCTGCGTCGATTTCACCAATCTCATCGAGAAACAAAGTGCCTCCATTGGCTTGTTCAAAGCGCCCGATGCGCCGCTCGTGCGCGCCAGTGAACGCGCCTTTTTCGTGCCCGAACAATTCGCTCTCCAAAAGCGTCGGCGAGAGCGCGGCGCAATGGACGGTGACCATCGGCTGCTTCGCGCGCGGGCTGAGGTTGTGAATCGCCTTGGCGATGAGTTCCTTGCCCGTGCCGCTTTCGCCGAGCACCAAAACGCTGGCGCGCGCGGGGGCGACTTGCTGGACGACCTCAAAAATTTCCTGCATCACCGGCGATTGGCCGATGACGTTTTCGATGCCAAACTTCGTGTTGATCTGCGAACGAAGTTCGCGGTTTTCCGATTCCAATACATTGGACCGCAACGCCCGCGCGATGCGCATCTCGAGCTCATCAATCTGCAACCGACCTTTCGCGATGTAGTCATCCGCGCCTTGCCGCATCGCGTCCACCGCCATTTCCTCGCTGCCATACGCGGTCATCAAAATGCAAATCGGCGGCTTGCTCAGCGACTTGGCGCGCTTGATCAAATCCAATCCGCCCACGCCCGGCATTCGCAAATCCGTCAGCAACACGTCAAAGGCGTCCTCCTCCAGCAACCGCACCGCGCCCTCGCCATCCTCGGCGATGTACACGTCATAGCGATCCTCCAGTGCCGCGCGCAGGCCCTCCCGCGTGGGCTTCTCGTCGTCGACTATTAAAACAGTGGGTTTAAGCATGATCCGTTTCCTCGCCGCCGGTCAGGCGCAGCGGTTGTTGTTCAGTGAGCGGAAACCACAAACGAAACGTGGTGCCTTCGCCGGTGTGGCTTTCGAGTTCAATGCGGCCGCCGTGTTCGCGCACGATGCGTTGCACGATCATCAAGCCCAAGCCGGTGCCTTTTTCCTTGGTGGTAAAATACGGCTGGAAGATGCGGTTGATTTTTTCCTGCGCAATGCCGCCGCCGGTGTCGGCTACGTGCACCCACACGCCCTCGGCATCGGCCAGCGTGGTGAGCGATAACGTGCCGCCGTGGGTCATCGCCTGGATGGCGTTCTTCACAAGGTTCACCAGCGCCTGTTGCACTTGCCCGGCATCAAGCGGGGCGGTGGGCAGGTTGGCGGCAAAATTTTCTTCAAGCGTCACATCGCGGTTCTCAATCTCCGGACCCATCACCGTGAGCGTGTCCATCACGATGTCATTGAGCGAAACCGGTTGGCGCTCCGGGCGCGTGGGGCGGATGGCCTGCAAAAATTGGCTGATGATATAATCAAGCCGATTGATTTCTCCTTTCGAAATATCGAGGAAGCGGTCGAGCTTGTTGACGGCGGCAGTGAAATTGGCCTGAGCGTCCGGGTCATCCGCGTCGGTGGCCTTCAACTTTTTCACCTCGCGCTCCATCAACTGCAGATGAATGTGCAGCGCGTTGAGCGGATTGCCGATCTCATGCGCCACGCTCGCGGCCAACAACGTGAGCGCCTCCACGCGTTCGCTCTCGATGACTTCAAAAGTTTGCTGCTGTTGTTCCGTGGCGTCATTCACAATCACAGCCAACCCGCTCGAGCCCTCGCCCACCAGTGCCGCCGTGTACACGCGCAGGAAGCGCCGGATGGGATACGTCAACTCCAGTTCATGCCGCGTGACGGTGAGGCTGTCGCTGGTAGCGCTGATGCACAGTTTTTCCCAATCCAATCCGGGCAAATAATCCGCGAGCGCGCGCCCCTCCGTTTCCGCCAGCGGGAGGCCCAGCAAATGCTCGGCGGATTGATTGTGCCACGAAATGTGCGCCTTGGCATCGAGCACCACCACGCCATCCTCGATAGTATCAAAAAGCGTCCCCAAAAAATCCCGCTCTCGCGCCAACCGCTGCACCACCGTCTGCAGCCCCACCGCATCAAGCTGATCAATCCGCCCGACGATTCGGTCAAAAAAGCTGTGTTTTTCAGTGGCCATTTGCAGTTTTTCCGCAGTGGTGTCATTTTGCCCCGAGTAAAAACAGGGCCAAATGCGCGTCAAAATGTCCCACAAAACCAAATGTTCTGCGAGCAAAAAACAAGTCCGTTTCCGGGTGGGGAATCCTTGACCGCGCGGTGTTTCCCTGTTGAATTTGCGGTTCACCGATTGAGTCACACATTACTCCCATGAAACACACGTTCCGTTTTTTCGCGATGGCCGCCTTGGGCGGGTTGATGCTGCAACCGCAACCGCTGCTGGCGGCGCCTAAAAAGATTCTCGTGATCACTCAATCACGCGGGTTTACCCACGGCGTGGTGCGACGCAAGGGCGACGAGTTGTGCACGGTGGAAAAAACGCTCGCGGCCATCGGCAAGTCGAGCGGGGTGTTCACGACCGTCAATTCGCAGGACGCCATCAAGAGCATCACGCGCGAAAATCTCAAGCAGTACGATGGCATTTTCTTTTACACGACTGGCGTGTTGCTGCCCGCGGGCGATCCGCGCGAGGCGTTGATGGAATTCGTGAAGTCCGGCAAAGCATTCGTCGGCACGCACAGCGCGGGGGATACGTTTCACGGCAAGGGCGGTTTCACCAGTTACGTGAAAATGATCAACGGCAGCTTCGCCGGCCATCCGTGGAACGCCGGCAGCACGAATGGTTTTTCCAATCACGAGCCCACGCATTCCACCGTGGCGATGCTTGGCAAGGAGTTCGTGTGGAAGGATGAAATTTATCAGTACAACAATTTTGATCCCAACGCCGTGCGCGTGCTCTTCAGCCTGAACATGGCCAGGAGCAAGCCGCAAATGCCCTATCACGTGCCCGTGTGTTGGGTGCGCAGCTACGGCAAGGGGCGCGTGTTCTTCACCAACCTCGGCCACAACCAGTCTACTTGGGAAAACGAAACCTACCAAAAACACTTGGTGGAAGGCTTCAAGTGGGCGCTCAAAATCACCGACGGCCCCTCGGCCCCGAACCCCGATGTGCAAGCGCAGCAGAGCATCAGCGCCTTCGCGCTGTTCGCCTCGCAAAAGCTCAAGCTCAACCAAGCGCGGCTCGTGGAAAAAATGCAGGCCAAAGCCGGCGACAAAAAATTCATCACCCTCCTCCGCGAGAACAGCTGGAAAAGCCGCGGTCGCAATATGAAGTTGATTCAGGAAGTGTTGGATGCACTGGAATAATTCACGGCTTTTTTAAGACACGGATTTCACGGATTATCACGGATGAAAAAATCTGTGTGAATCAGTGAAATCCGCGCCTATTTTTTACGCCGCCGCCAATCAGGATTTTTGGTGGGGGCGTTGGCGTTCGTTTCTGTTCGCCACGCATCGAGTTTTTTGCGTAGGGCTTTGGCTCTTGCGGGTTGGGCGGCGGCGAGGTTCTTTGACTCGGCGGGGTCAGTTTTCAAATTGAAAAGCTCCATCCGGTCGTCCTCGTAATAGTGGATGAGTTTCCAGTCGCCGGCGCGAAGGGCGCTGACGGGGGTCATGCGCGGATAATAATGCGGGTAATGCCAAAACAGGGCTTCGCGCTTGAGGGGGGCCTTCGGATTTTTCAGGAGCGGGAGCAGGCTTACGCCGTCGTGTCGGGGCGCGTCGGTTTGGCCCAGCGCATCGGCGAGGGTCGGGAAAAAATCTTGCGAGGTGACTTGTGCGTCGCACTCGGTGCCGGGCCGGGTGCGGCCGGGCCAGCGGATGATCAGCGGCACGCGCAGGCCGCCTTCATAGAGGGTGCCTTTGCCGGAGCGGAAGGGGGCGTTGTTCGTGGGCGGTTTGTTGGCGGACTTGGACGTCGGAAAATCCACGCCACCATTGTCGCTGGTGAGGATGACCACGGTGTGGTCGGTGAGTTTTAAGTCATCGAGCTGGCGCAGCATGCGGCCGATGTTTTCGTCGAGGCTGGCGAGCATCGCGGCGTACTCGGCGTGGGAATGAATTTTGCCGGGCAGTTTTTTTTCAAACCGCTTCACCCACGCCGGCTTGCCCTCAATAGGCGTGTGGACGGTGTGAAACCACAGGCTCAAAAAAAACGGGCGGTCCTTTTGCTGCGCGATGGTTTGCAGCGCATGATCGGTCAACTGGTCGGTGAGGTAATCGCCCGGCTGGCCCGCGCCTACCGGCACGTAACGCAGTTCGGGATCGTTCTTGGACCACGGGCCGCGGTAGGGCCAGTGAAACGTCGCTGGCGCGCCCCAGTACGTGCCGCCGATGTTCACATCGTAGCCTTGTGTCTCCGGATAAAACGCCGCCTTGCCGAGATGCCATTTGCCGATGTGCGCGGTGAAATAATTTTGCTTTTTAAACAACTCCGCCAGCGTCACCTCTTCGCGCGGCAAATTGGCCACAGCCTTCGGTTCAAGCAGTCGCTTGTTTTTCGGGCCACCCCGCACGGCGCCCTCGTGCCAGATGGTCATGCCCAGCCGTGCGGGCGATTTGCCGGTGAGGATGGCCGCGCGCGTGGGCGAACAAATCGCCGCCGCCGCGTAGGCCTGCGTGAAGCGCAGTCCCTCGCGCGCGAGGCGGTCGATGTTGGGCGTCTCAAAAAAATCGCTCCCCTGCACCCCCGCGTCCGCCCAGCCCCAGTCGTCCACGAGGATGAACACGAAATTCATTTTGGCCGCACTCGTTGGTACAGCCAAGTTCGCCGCCAGGAAAATCCAAAGCAAAATCCTCATGGGCAAGAGGGTATCCGACCGCCTCCCGACTTGCAATCAGCGGAGAATTCCCCACACTGTCCGGCCTTTCATGAGCGAGCAAAAACCAGATGTGAATCGGCGCGACTTTATTGCGACGGGGAGTTCGTTGGCCGCGATGGCGGCGATGATGCAGGCGTTTGAGGCACGGGCGCAGGACAGTGGCGGCGAATCCAGCGCACGCCGTACAGATGACTCCACACCGCCGGTCAAGATGGGCCTCATCGGCTATGGCCCACATGGGCGGGAGATTGGTCGCAACCTCGCGCAGCTTTCCAGTGCGCCGCTGGTGGCGGTGAGTGATCATTATGGCGCGATGCTGCGCCGCTCCAAACGTGAGCATCCCAAGGTGAAGGGCTATGCGCAGTATCAGGATTTGTTGGCGGATGAAAATGTGGAAGGCGTGATCATCGCCACCGCGCCGCACGAGCACAAAGCCATCGTACTCGCCGCGCTCAAGGCGGGGAAGCACGTTTACTGCGAGGCGCCGCTGGGGCACACGATCGCTGATGCCCACGCAATTGCCAAGGCGGCGGCGGACAACCCGAAACAAAATTTCCAGGCCGGACTGCAGTTTCGCAGCGAGCCGCAGCGGCATTTTATGTTTCCCTTTATGCGCTCGGGCGCATTGGGTAAGGCGGTGCAGGCGCGGACGCAGTGGCACAAGAAAACCAGTTGGCGCCGTGTATCGCCTAATGCCGCGCGCGAGAAGGCCATCAACTGGCGGCTGAACAAGCAGCTCTCACCCGGGCTCGCCGGCGAGGTGGGGATGCATCAGGCGGATCTGGTTAATTATTTTCTCAACTTGAAACCAATCGCTGTCAGTGGAATTGGCAACACCATTCAATGGCGCGACGGACGGCAGGTGCCCGACACGGTAAACCTCGTGTTTGAATATGAAAACGGATTTTCACTCACGCAGGAGCTGACGTTGTCCAACTCCTTTGATGGTGAATACGAGGTGATGCACGGCACCAACAGCGCGGTGATGTTGCGCGGCTCGCAGGCGTGGATGTATAAGGAAGCCGACGCGCCGCTCATCGGTTGGGAAGTGTACGCGCGAAAAGAGGCGCATTACGGCAAGCCGGGCGTAGTGCTCGCAGCCGGTGCCACCACGCTGGGCAAGGGCGGCAAGAAACTATATCAGGAATCAACCTTCACGCAGACCCCGCTTTTTTACAGCCTCGAGGCGTTTGCGTATAACAGTCATCAAGTGAAAACTACCGTGGCTGATCTCATCGAGGCCTTTGGCGAGCCGGACAATGAAACGGTGACGGGTTTTTTGAAGGAACAGCTTGGCGGCACCAACAGTCTTTTGCCCGCCGCGGATGCCACGGATGGATTCCAAGCCAATGCCATCGCGTTGAAAGCAAACGAAGCGGTGAACACCCGCAAGCGCGTGGAAATCACTGACGCCGATCTAACGATTTAATCCAGAAAAAATACCATGAAAAATACGTTTATACTTACCGCATTCCTCCTTGCCTTGCCAGCAATGGCGGAAACGTACAAATCCAAATTCGGCAGCAGCGTGAAGCTCGATGGCGATTCCAGCGTACACAAGTGGAAAGTGGAAAGCAAACTCATCGGCGGCACCATCGATGTCAACGCCGCCGCGCTCGGTAAACCCGGCAAGCTGGACGCGAAGGCGACGGTGTTTATCCCGGTGCGTTCGCTCAAGAGCGGCAAGAAACGCATGGACGAAGTAATGCACGCGGCAATGAACTCGAAGAAGCATTCGAAGATTGAGTTCACGCTAAATGAGATCACCGTGAAAGCCGCCAAGGGCACACTCAGCCAATGCGATAGCAAAGGCACGTTGAAAATCAATGGCAAAACCCAACCCATCAGTATGCCTGTCACCGTGTCGCGCGCAGGCGGAAAGCTCACGGTGAAAGGCAGCATCACGGTGAAGATGACTGACTACGGCATCACGCCCCCCTCGCCCAAATTGCCCAGCGGCAACATCGTCACCAAGGACGAAGTGAAGATCACTTTCTCGTGGATCACCGGCAAGTGAGTGACGGCCACGTCAAGCCGTTGCATCCGTGGTACACCCGCCTGTGGCGGCTGGCGCGGCTGGACTACCTGAAAATCCTCCGCACCCACGGCGCGCCCGCGCAGGTGGCCCGCGGCGTGGGCTACGGCATCTTCGTGGAGATGATCTTTTTTCCCACGCTCGGCCTAGCGTTTTTCCTGATGTATCCCATCAACAAATACTTCAAGGGCCATATGGGCGCGGCGATGGCCGGCTTCCTTTTTGCCAAGCTCTTTGCGTGGGCCACTATCCCGCCCAGCTTCATTCTCGGCAGCAAAATGCTCGGCCTGCCCAATTTCTCCAGCCATTTCATGATGGAAGACAAACTAAAGCCGCTTGCAGAAATTTGGGTGACCATCAAGGGTCTATTCCCGTGGGACTTGCTCAAGGCACTGGGCGGCTGGACCGCCGGGGCTGCGGTCTTCGGCGTGGTGCTGGGCGTGATCGGTTATTTTATTTGCCTTGGCACTCTGAAAAAATATCAGACCCACCGGCGCGAACGCCGCGAAGAAATCCTGCGCGAAAAAGAGACACGGATTTTACCGATTCGCACGGATGAAACCATCAGTGAAAATCCGTGAAATCCGAGTCTGAAAACCGCTTACCCAATTACGTCGTGAATCACTTCCCCGCCCACGTCGGTTAGGCGGAAGTCGCGGCCGTTGTGGCGGTAGGTGAGTTTTTCGTGGTCCATT
>CAZJRV010000056.1:0-13822 GCA_964548235.1 uncultured Verrucomicrobiota bacterium | reverse complement strand
GCACGGGGCAAAGTTTGCCGCCCACCAGAACTTTTGCGTTGCCCGCGCCGCTGCACAAATAACCATCGCCGTACCCCGCCGTGAGCGTGGCCACGCGCATGCGGCGCGGCGCGGTGAAGCTGCGGCCGTAGCTGAGTGGGGTGCCTTTGGCGATGTCCTTGACGAGGCTCAAGCGGCATTTCCACGAGAGCGCGGGGCGAAGGTTGCGCTTCATGGCAGCCGTTACGCGCCGGCGGCCATGCGGCAGCACGCCGTAAACGAGCAAGCCCGGCCGGGCGAGATTGTAAATGGAATCCGGTTCGTGCAGCAGTCCGGCGCTGTTGTTCATATGAATGAAATCAAAAGTATGCCCGGCGGCGGTGAGTTGTTTCACGAGGCGGTTGAACTGGCTGCGTTGGCGGCGCGAAAACGCGGAATCACTTTCCGCCGAGGCAAAATGGGAGTAGAGACCAACGGTATTGAGGTTGTCCAAGCGCGCAATCGCATCGAGCAACTCGGCGGCGTGTTCGGGCGCTGCGCCGAGCCGGCCCATTCCGGTGTCAATTTTCACATGGGCGCTCACGGTGCGCTTGAGCTTTTTTGCCATGCGCGAAAAGCGACGGGCTTCGTCCACGTTGGAGAGTGTGGGCATCACGTTGTCCTTCACCGCGCGTTCCACCTCATCGGGCAAGCACGCGCCCAGCATCACGATGGGCCAGCCGCGGCCGACCGAACGGATGTCGCGGCCTTCATTGAGATTCGCCACGCCAAAAATATCCGTGCCCGCCTGCATCAGCAGCGCGGCGATTTGGCGCAGCCCGTGGCCGTACGCATCCGCCTTCACCACCGTCATAATGCTGCCGCCCGCGCCGATGCGATGCCGAAGCCATGCGAGGTTGCCCCGCAATGCGTTCAAATCAATCTCAGCCCAACATCGATGCCCAAAACTCACGCGCCACCTTTGCGGTCTTAACGAATGGAATTCAAGCGAAGGTCGTTCACAAGGGGCCGTTGGGACGCGCTTTGTTTCTCACACCATAAAACAATTGGCCATCACGCCTCATCGTGGTAGTTTTTTGCATCAAATGAAAACCGTCATCGCCACCACTACTCTGGCCGCCGCGAGCCTATTTGCGGCGGATAAAGAAAAAGTTTTCTCTGGCCCGCAACCGGGCGAAAAAATCACCTCATTCGAAGTGCGCTCATTAACCCCTCAAGGCCCCGCCGACAAACGCGACCCCGTCAAAACCGCTGGTGAACGGCCGGTGGTTTTGGTGTTCCTTCACGGGCTTGAACGTTCCATGGCGCCCCTTATGCGCGTGGTTGATATTTACGGCGCGCAACATAAAACCAAGCTGAACACGGAATTTATTTTTCTCATCGAAGATTCTATCCAGGCCGACCGCAATTTGCCACGTGTGGTGAAGTCGTTGAGGACACGCACACGCGTTGGCTATTCGGTGGACGGCATCGAAGGCCCGGGCAATTACGGCCTCAATAAGGAATGCCTGATGACGCTTGTGCTCGCGAAAAAGGGCAGGGTGACCGCCAACTTCGCCCTCGTGCAGCCGGGCATCGCCGATGCGCCGGGCATCATTGCCGCGATGGCAAAACTGGCCGGTGACAAAAACCCGCCGGACGCCAGAACGCTTTTGATTTATAATAATCCCATCAACCGGCTGCCAATGTATGTCCCGTTGAATTTGGAAAAGCTCGATCTCAGCACCGATGCCGCGCGCAAAAAAGCAATTCAACAACTCATCGCCGAGGTGAAAAAATTGCGGGAACAAAATTCCACCGGCCAACGTCCCGGGATGCGCCCGAACACACGCCCGAATGCACAGCCCAAACCACGACCCAATGTCGAACGACCGAAGAAGCCCTTGCCCGGTGCGGTGCCGACGGATGCGCGAATGGTCGGTATGCTTCGCCAGTTTATCCAAAAAACCAACTCCGATACCGACGTGGACCGCGTGCTCGCGCAAATGAAAACCCGTGCCGGAGATGACGCCGATTTACTGCAGCAAGCCTGCGACGGCCTCACGCGCGTCATCTCCGTAAACTACGGCACGCCCTACGCGCAAAAGGCGGGACGCGCCTTCATCGCGAAGCACACGAAAAAATGAACGCCGCGCGGCCATTCGTTGCCGTGTTTTTTTGCAGCGCCGTGCTCGCAGCGGCGGCCGAGCGCGCGTGGCATTTTCCCACGGACATTCTCCCGCGCCTCACCCAAGCCGGTTGCAATGCCGGCAAGTGCCACGGTGCTGCGACGGGGCAGGGCGGTTTCAAGTTGAGCCTCCTCGGCGATGACCCCGCCGCCGACCACGCCGCAATTACCCGCGAGCGGGGCGGTCGGCGTATTGATTCTGTTAATCCCGAGCGCAGTCTTTTCCTGCGCAAACCTTCGCGCGACCTCGACCACAAGGGCGGCCAAAAACTGCGCAACGGCTCCGAGCCGTGGAAGGCAGTGCGCAATTGGATTGCCGCCGGCGCGCCTTTTGGGAAACCGGATTTGCAAGTAACTAAGCTTGTCGTCGCGCCAGCCGAATTGCGCCAATCCGCGCAACTGAAAGTGACGGCCCATTTCAGCGATGGCCAAGCGCGTGACGTCACCGCGATGGCGCTTTACACCACCCAAAACGACGCCGTGGCGACGGTCGACAAAACCGGTCAAGTGACCATCCAACGCCCGGGTCTCGGCGCCGTCATGATTCGCGCGGCGGGGCAAGTGACCGCTGTGCGCGTGGCAGTGCCGTTTGAACGCGAGTTGATAACTGACTTTCCCAGGCCGCGCAATTTCATTGATGAAAAGGTTTTTGCCGAGTTGGAGCGTATGCGGATTCCTGTTTCGCCGGAGTCTGGGCACGTGGTTTTTTTGCGGCGCGCCTCGCTTGATTTGACCGGACGCCTCCCTGCCTCCAGCGAGGTGCGCGCGTTTATCAAAACTCTCAATCGCGAAAAACTCATCGACCGTCTAGTCGGCAGCGATGCGTTTGTGGATTTTTGGACGATGAAATTCGCCGACCTGTTGCTGCTGGATTCCAAAAAATTGGGGGCCGAACCCGCTCGCGCGTACCGCAATTGGCTGCGCGAGCAAATCCAGCGCAATACGCCAATGGATCAAGTCGCCCACGCGCTGCTCACCGCTCGCGGGAATGTCACCCAAAACGCCGCCGCGAATTTTCAGCGGCAGAAAGCGGACCCGCGCGACATGGGCGAGTTCGTCAGCCAAACGCTGCTGGGCATCCGCGTCGCCTGCGCCCGCTGCCATAATCATCCATTCGACCGCTGGACTCAGGCGGACTATCACCAATTCGCCGCCTTCTTTGCGCGCACCCGTGTGAAGGGCGGCGAGCTGGTGCTTGTGGAACGCGGCGAAGTGCGCCATCCGCGCACCGAGAAAGTCGTGTTGCCAAGTCCGCTCGGCGTGCCTGCAAACGCCAAAGTCACCGGTCTCGATTACCGCCCCGCGTTGGCCGATTGGTTGACGCGTCCGGACAATCCGTTTTTTGCGCGCACGATGGTCAATCGCGTGTGGCGCGAAATGATGGGGCGCGGCCTCGTGGAGCCGGTGGATGATCTGCGCGTTTCCAATCCGCCGAGCAATCCCGCGTTGCTTGATGCGTTGGCCGCGAGTTTTGTGAAAAACAAATTTGACCTGCGCCGCCTCATTCGCGACATTGCCACCTCACGCGCGTATCAATTTTCTTCGCGAGCGACCGCCGCCAATCGCGCCGACACACAGCTTTTTTCCCACGCCTATCTCAAGCCCCTCTCTGCGCCGGTGAAGGCCGACGCCATTGCCCAAGCCACCGGCCAACCGAACGCTTACGCAGGTCAACCCAAAGGCACGCGCGCGGTGCAGTTGCTCGATGCCCAAGTGCCCTCGTACACGCTCGATGTCTTTGGCCGCTGCCCGCGCACCGACAACTGCGCCGACCCCACCCAATTCGGCGGCGGCCTTGCCTCGGCGCTGCACTTGATCAACGACCCCAAGCTCAACGCAAAACTGCGGCCTGCAGTGGATGCGTTGTTGAAGGCGCATCCCAACCCCCGCGCCCGGTTGGACGAAATGTTTTTGCGAACGCTTTCGCGTTTCCCGAATGAAAAAGAACGCGCGAAGTGTCTTGCGCATATTGCCGAAGTCAAAGGCGCAAAAGAAGGTTGGCAAGATCTCTTGTGGGCCTTGCTGAACACCCGCGAGTTTGGGTTTAACCACTGATATGAAAACATCCAGTTCAAACATCCGCTGCGATGGCGTGGTGCGCCGGGATTTTTTGCAGCTCGGAATGTTGTCTGCGCTGGGGATGAGCGTGGCGGACTTGTTGCGGTGGCAGGCGATGGGGGCAACGCCGAAGAAAGAAACCTCGTGCATTCTCATTTGGCTCGATGGGGGGCCGACGCATATCGATACATTTGACCCCAAGCCCAATGCGCCGAAGGAAGTGCGCGGATCGTTTGACACCATCCCGACCACGCTGCCGGGTGTTCACCTCAGCGAGATGCTGCCGTTGACGGCGAAGGCGATGGGCGACATTGCGCTGGTGCGGTCGTTGACGCACGAGCTGGGCAACCACAACACGGGGCGGCATTACCTCATGACCGGGCATCGGCCGACGCCGGTGGTGGCGTACCCGAGCCTCGGCAGTGTGTTGGCGAAGGAATCGGGTTTTGGCCGCGCGCTGCCGCCTTATGTCATCGTGCCGCAGGCGATTGAGTATTCGCAGGCGGGTTATTTGCCGGGGGCGTACGGGCCGTTTGCGGTGGGTGGCGATCCGTCCAAACCGGACTTTCGAGTGCGTGACCTTTATTCGCCGGAGGGCGTGAGTCTCACGGTTGAGTCGCGGCGGCGCGATATGTTGAGGCGGCTGGATGATTTTTCGCGTGAAGTGGAGGAAGGCCCGGTGACGCAGGCGCGCGATGCGTTTTATGAACAGGCGTATAAACTGCTCGGCTCGCGGGCGGCCAAGGCGGCGTTTGATTTGAAAAAAGAACCGGGAGCAGTGCGCAATCGCTACGGGCGCAAGAGCATCGGGCAGGGCTGTTTGCTGGCGCGCCGCTTGGTGGAGGGGGGCACTCGGTTTGTCACGGTAGTGGACCGCGGCTGGGACACGCATGTGGACATCGCGCGCAACCTGCCCGACGCGCGGTTTCGCGGCAGCGGTAAAGTGCCTGCGTTGGATCGCGCATACGCCACGCTGCTGACCGACCTGCGCGAACGGGGTTTGCTCGATAGTACATTGGTGGTGCTGATGGGTGAATTCGGTCGCACGCCAAAAATCAACAATCGCGCCGGACGCGATCACTGGCCGCGCGCGGGTTTCGTCAGCTTCGCCGGCGGCGGCGTGAAAGGCGGGCAAGTCATCGGCGCCACTGACGCCCACGGCGAAGTGCCCACGCACACGCCGGTGCGCCCCGAGGACGTGGCCCACAGTATGCTAAAACTTTTGGGCGTGGATCCGCACAAGGAATACATCGCCCCCGGCGGGCGTCCGCTGAAGATTCTCGATAAAGGGAAAATAATTCCCGGTCTTATTTAAGTTTGCAAATGATCTGCGATGTTTTTGGAGTGCGGCGGCAAGCGCAGCGCGACACCGCTTTGGACAGCCAATCGCCTCGAAAAAGCGCCGTCGCCGCTTCGCTCTGTCGGCGTGCTCCCGCTCCAAAGGGACACAGGTTTATGAGACAGCTTTTAGCATTTTTATTCGCGATAACCTTTGCTTTGCAAGCCGCGCCGGTCACGGCGTTGCGGTTTTCGCCCGACGGCAAACATCTGCTTATCAGTCGCCCGCGCGCCATCGAAGTGCGTGCCTTGCAACCCGATTCAATGCCGCGAAAGATTCCCTGCGCTTTCGAGAAGACGATGGCGTTCGCGTTCAGCGCTGATGGGAAAACGCTTGCCGTGGCGGGCGGCACTCCGGGAGATATTGGCGGCGTGCATTTACTTGAATGGCCGTCCGGCAAAGTGCGCGGCAAGTGGAATGTGTTTGAAGACGTGGCGACGTGCGTGGCATTCGGGCCATCCGGCGAACTGGCGGCGGGCGGTGCGGATCATTCGGTGGTGTTGCTTGATTTGCGACGAGAAGGCCGCGTGGCGATGCGGTTCGAGGGCCACACGAAGGCGACGCGCGGATTGGCCTTCGCGCCGAATGGAAAATCACTCGTGAGCGTCAGTGCCGATCGTACAGTGAAATTGTGGAATGCGGTAACCGGTAAACTTGAGCGCTCCTTTGGCAATCACCTCGGGCCGGTGCATGCGGTGGCGTTCCGGCCCGGCGCGGTGCCTTCATTTTGCGTGACTGCGAGCGACGACAAAACGGTGCGTGTTTGGAAGCCGGGAATTGGCCGGATGGTCCGCATTGTGCGCGGCCACGGCGGGGCGGTTTTTGCGGTGGCGTTTTCACCGGATGGTCGCCGGATTTTTTCCGTCGGCCAAGAAGGCACCGGCCGCATCCTCGACGCGGATAGCGACAAAGTGCTGCATGAATGGAAGGCGCACGACGATTGGGTTTACGCGTTGGCCGTCGGGCCGGATGGGAAACTAGCCACCGGTGATTGGCGCGGGGAAGTCAAGGTTTGGCTGGTGAAGGGAGATATGGTTTTTATGATTGGGGAATGAACATGGATAGCAAGATGTTCAGGATGGATTTTGGAGTGCGGTGGCAGAGCGAAGCGGCGACACCGCTTTGGAATGGTGCTGATTGTTCGGTGCTAACTGGTTTTCTGAAAGTGCCGTCGCCACTTCGCTCTGTCTGCGCACTCTAAATTAATCAAGCTGCCGTGGCGGCGGGGCTTTGGTGAATTCGGTGGGACGGAGGTAGATGGGTTTGATGGATTCGCCGGGTTGGAAGTCGGTGCGGGCGTCGGCGAGTTGGGCGAGGATGGCGGCATCGGGGTAAAGCGGTTCGCAGGATGGGAAGCAAACTGAGTCGGGGCCAAAGGCTTCAAGCTCGGCGGCGGCGGCGACGTCGATGATTTTTAACGGAGACGTCTCGGTTTGGCTTTCTTCAGTGAGATTCCACGTGGCGTGATAGTACTCGTGGCGTTGGGCGTCGATGATGAAATGGGTTTCGCCGCGTTGGCCATTGGCGCGGGCGGTGGCGGCGAGGATTTCGGTGCTGGGGATGGCGAGGAGGTTGATGTCGTGGGCGAGTTGCCAGCCTTGGGCAGTGGCGATGGCGCTGCGGATGCCCGTGTAGCTGCCGGGGCCAATGCCAATGGCGAGGGTCTCGATGTCAGCGGGTTCGAGGCTGGATTTTTTTAGGGCTTCGTCGATGAGCGTCAACGGCGGTTTTTTTACGTCATCAGTTTCCACGCGTGTGAGCAAGTCTTTGCCATCGGCGATGGCGACGCTGCGGCGGTGGCTGCTGAATTCAAGCGCGAGAATCTTCATGCTCAATGTGGCGCTCGGCTTCGCCGGTTTGGGTGATGAGGACGTGGCGGTAGTTCGTCGGGCGCGGACCGGTCCAGCGGTTGACCCACTCGATGACGGTGATGCCTTCGGGCGCGAAGTACGGCTCCAGTCCGGCGGCGATAATTTGTCCGTCGTTTTCCAGCCGATAAAAATCGAGGTGATGCAGCGGCAGTTTGCCTTCGTATTCACACACCAACGTAAAGGTGGGCGAAGTGACGGGCTCGCTGATACCGAGGCCGCGGGCGAGGCCTTTGACGAGTTGGGTTTTGCCCGCACCGAGGTCGCCTTCGAGGCCGATCACCCAGCCGGCCTCAGCCTCGGTGGCCCACGACTCGCCGAGGGCTTGGGTGGCCTCGGGGCTAGTTGAGATGGTCGTAGCCTTTGGCATTGAGGGGGAGCACGCCATTTTCGTCGCGGAGGGTGATGCCGGGCTTGCCGGTGATTTTGCCGATGCAATGAAGCGGGAGGTCGGGGAACTTTTCCTTCCACTGGTCGTGCAGCGGGACGGCTTGCTTGGGGGGGAGGGTAAATAGCAGTTCGTAATCCTCGCCATCGGTGAGCGCGGCGATGGTGGCGGTCTTGGGGGGATTGGCCTTGGCTTGTTCGCGCGCAGCGCGGCTGATGGGGATGGCGGGGGTGCGCAATTCGGCGCCCAGTTTTTTGCCCAGCAAATGGCGGAGGTCGGTGGCGAGGCCATCGCTGAGGTCGATCATCGCGTGGATGTCAAACTGCTGCGCGAGCCAGCGGGATTCCTCGAGGCGCGGGTCGAAATCCAGGTGCTTGCCGGCCAACGAGCCGCCGAGTTCGCCGGTGACAAAAATGGCGTCGCCCGCCTTGCTGCCCTCGCGCGTGAGCGTGTACATTCGGTCGCACTCGCCGATCATCGCGACGGAAATCAGCAACTCACTCGTGCGCGTGACCTCACCGCCGACGATGAAAGTCTTGTGCGCCACGCCCATTTTGCCCGCGCCTTTGTAAATGGCGGCCAGCCGTTCTTCATCGAAATTCTCCGGCAACCCCAGCGTGATGAGCGCGTGCGTGGGCCAGCCGCCCATCGCGGCGATGTCCGAGAGCGCCCTCGCGATGGCCTTGCGCCCAATCTTTTCCGGCGGCGTGTCGGCGGTGAAATGAACGCCCTCGACGATGGCATCCGTTTTAAAAAGCAGATAATCGCCAATCATCCCCATGTCCACCACCGCGCAGTCATCGCCCGGGCCGACGTGAACGGAGCCGTCAGAGGGCAGCCCAGCTGTCAGTTTTGCAATGAGGTCAGTTTCGTTCACCCGGCTTTTTCCATGAAGGGTTGCGCCATTTTCAAAAAAGTGAAATTGATGGCGTTGAAGGTGGCGTGCATGACCATTGGCGCGATGAGGGAGCCTGATTTTTCGTAGAGCCACGCAAGCGCGAAACCCATGACGAAGAGTGGCAGCATCAGTGCCAGTGAACCGTGCACAAGCGCAAACAGCGCGGCGCTGGCAATTATGGCCGCGCGCGGATAGCCGGCATGCTTGATGGTGTTGAAAAGCAAGCCACGGAAGAGCAACTCCTCCGCCACGGGCGCCATGATGATTACGCTGATGATTTGCAGGCCGACTTCCACGGGGTGCTCGGTGGCCATGACCATTTGCACGGCTTCCTGCACCACCGGTTCGTGGCCGAGCGTTGCCAGCACGGTTTGGGAAATAAAATGCAGCCCGAGTGCGGGCAAAATAAATCCTACGCCAAACAAGGCCGGCTCCAGCCATAGTCGGAACCACGGCTGACCCACCGGTCCGAAGGCCGCGCGCCAGTGGCTTTTAGTTTTGCGCAGCAGCAAAAACACCAGCGCCACCAAGCTGCATTGGAGGCACAGAAAATTCACCAGCAAAATACCAATACGATCGCGCAGTGTGCCGTGGAATTCTACGGAGATGGGTTCGCCAGTTTCCGGTTCCAGCAGAATGCGGTTGCGGGCTTGTTCAAACTTGAATTTGCCTTTGCCGCCCGCGGCTTCGTAAGTGCCGCCTTCGAAAAATGTGACGGTTGTTTGGTTGCCGTCGACTTGCAGTTGTTCCGGCCCAATCGGCCCGTGCGGCATTAGCGCGCCGAAGGCCAGTTGGCCCAGCAATACCACCAGAATCCATGTCAGCAGTAATTGCAGCACGTCAGCGGGGGTCCATGGCACTCGGGGCGTCACGCGCGCACCCTAGAAAACCAGCGACTGGCTGACGAGAAAAAGGTTCGCATTGCCCCCGCGCCGCCGCCTCTCTATATTCCGCGCCCATGAGTGAAACCTACGTCCGCCACGACGGCCGCGCGCATGATGCGCTGCGGTCCATCCGATTTCAAAACCACATTGCCCCGCACGCCACGGGCTCCACATTGATTGAGTGGGGCGACACGCGCGTGATTTGTGCCGTGAGCATCGAGGAAAGCGTGCCGCGCTGGATGCAGGCGCAAGGCGTGGAAGGCGGCTGGATCACCGCCGAGTATTCAATGCTGCCGTACTCCACGCTGGACCGCAAGCGGCGCGACATCAGCAAGGGCAAGCTCGATGGGCGTTCCACAGAAATCCAACGTCTCATCGGCCGCTCACTGCGCGCGGCGATTGATTTGAAAAAGCTTGGCTCTCGCACCATTTGGATCGATTGCGACGTGCTCCAGGCAGATGGCGGCACACGCACCGCCGCCATCACTGGCAGCTTTGTGGCGCTCAGTATCGCCATCAACAAACTCGTCAAGGACGGCGTTATTTTAGAATACCCCATCCCGCAACCGGTCGCTGCCGTGAGCGTGGGCGTAGTAGAAGGCCAACCGCTGCTCGACCTTTGCTACGTGGAAGACGCCGCCGCCGAGGTGGACATGAACCTCGTGATGACCGGCCCCGGCGAATACATCGAAGTGCAGGGCAGCGGCGAAGAGGCCACCTTTAGCGCCGAGCAACTCACCGCGATGCTCGCCCACGGCAAAAAAGGCGTGGACGAACTGGTTCAACTCCAAAAAGCCGCCATCGACGCAGCCTAAATTTTTCGCAAAATGAAAACCGCCTTCCGGCAGGTCACCCTCGCCACCACGCCTGAAGCTGAGGCCGCGGTGGGGGAGTTGCTGCACGCGGTGTTCGGCATCGCGCCCTCGGTGTTCACTCATCCGGAGCTGCGCGTGCCGGTGGTGTCGGTTTATTTGGATGAGAAAAAATCCATCACCCCCGCCCAACGCCAAACCGTGGCCGAAGGAATGGCGCGGATTGCCGAATGCGGTCTGGCGATTGGCGATTGGAAACTCGAGGTGAAACGCCTCCGCCGCGAAGATTGGGTGGACTCATGGAAGCGCCATTTTCAACCCATCCGAATTGGCGGTAAAGGCGGCGGTAAAGGAAAAAAACTTTTGGTGCGCCCCAGTTGGCGCAAAGACAAAGCCGCGCCCGGGCAAGCCGTGGTGGTGCTCGACCCCGGCCTCAGCTTTGGCACCGGGCAACACGCGACCACGAAATTTTGCCTGCGCCAACTCGTCGCCTATCGCAAGCGAGGTGCGCAGAGCCTGCTCGATGTGGGCACCGGCAGCGGCATCCTCGCCATCGCTGGCGTGAAGCTCGGCTATCAACCGGTGAATGCCATTGATTTTGATTCCGAAGCCATCCGCGTGGCGCGCGCCAATGCAAAGCGCAATCGCGTAACGGCGCATCTCACGCCCAAAGTGGGTGACGTCAAAAAACTCTCCCCCCGCGCGCGGGTGAAATACGACGTGGTGTGCGCCAATTTATTTTATGATTTGCTGATCGCCAACGCGCACCGCCTCATCGCCCGCGTGAAACCCGGCGGCGTGCTGGTGTTGGCCGGCATTTTGGAAACACAATTCCTCGAAGTCCAAGCCGCCGTGAAAGGGCAGGGGATGGCACTCAAAAAGACCACCCGCCAAGGCGAGTGGCGTTCGGGGGTGTTTGTTCACGCCGCCTGACAATCCGGGCACAGGCCGAAAAATTCCAGCCGATGGGACACGGCGGCGAAGCCGTGCTGTTGGGCGATGCGGGTTTCGAGGTTGCCGGGAAAGCATTCGCCGATTTCCACCACCGTGGTGCATTCGCGGCAGACGAGGTGATGGTGATGGCCGTCGTCGTTTCGGCCGAGGAGTTCAAAGCGCGCCGTGCCGTCGCCAAAATCGAACCGCTTCACCATCGCCATTTCCTCCAGCAAACGCAGCGAGCGGTACACGGTGGCGAGGTCGCAATCGAGTTGTCTGTGGATTTGTCCTGCGGTGAGCGGATGCTCCTCCTGCCGCATCACATTCAAAATCAACTGGCGTGGGCCGGTGATGCGGCGGGCGCCTTGGCGCAGGCGCGCGGTCAGCTCGGCCAGGTTTTGCCGTGGATGAGAATGGACGGGCATCAGTGGGCGTGGGAATGCAGCGGCAGCAGCACGCCGAGGGCGGCGATTCCTGCGCCGAGTGCGATGGCGATGGCTTTTTGCAGGTTGTAATGATGCTCCTCGCCGCTCTCGAACAGGATGGTGGTGGAGACGTGCATGAAGATGCCAATCACCACCGCGAGCAATTGCGGCGTGTAATTTTGGAGGGCCGGCAGTGAGCCGATTGCCGCGCCTGCCGGTGCCATTACGGCAAAAATGAAGAGACAAATGTATGCGTGACGTTTGTCGCCGCCGTTGTGCATCAGCATCGTGAGCAGCACAATGCTGACGGGGAACTTGTGCACGGCAATGGCGGCGAGCAGCTGACTGCCTTGCTCGTGTCCCAGCGGCATGGCCTCGAGAAAGGCATGGATGCAGAGGCCGGCCATCACCGCCACGGGGGCGGTGCCGTGGTGATGGTGTGAATGGCCGTGCTCAATGCCGCCGGAAAAATTATCCAGCAGCACCTGCAGAAAAAATCCGAGCAGCACAAAGGCTCCGAGCGATACTTCCGCGCCGTGCGCGTGCCCGAACACCTCGGGCAACAGATGCAGACAAGTGAGCGCCATCAGGTAAGCGCCGGTAAAGGCAGTGACCAGTTTCACGCGGCGGGGTTCGCCAAGCTTGAGCTTGAACACCGCGAGTACGCCGGCGAGCACCGACAGGATGAGAACCAGATAAATCACCGATTTTTATTTGCAAATGATTTGCAACAAGGGGGCTGGAAAAAGGCCCGTGGGCGTGGGGGCCAACGGGCCGTGGAATTATTTCATCAACAGCATTTGTCGGGCGCGCTTGATGGAGCGGGTAAGGCGGCGCTGGTAGGGCGCGGGCAGGCCGGTGTATTTGCGCGGCAGGATGCGGCCCTGGTCGGTGACGTATTTGCGGAGCAGCTCGACGTTTTTGGGGTCGAGGTCGTTGAGGTTTAGGTCCACCTCGGGTTTGGGGCGCGGGGTGCGGCGTTCGCTGCTGCCGCCGCGTTTGTCGGATTTGTTGTTTTTGCGTGGCATAAAGTTATTTGATTTCGCGGTGCACGGTGTGGCGTCGCAGGTGGGGGTTGTATTTCTTTTTCTCCACTCGCTCGGTTTGGAGTTTTTTGTTGCGGGTAGACATGTAGCGGGAGACGGGTTTGCCTTCAGCTTTTGCCTCGGTGCACTCGAGGGTGATGATTTCGCGGGGCATGGTTTATTTTTTTGATTTAGCGGTTTTTGGGGGCTTGGAATCGTTGCCCACTTCGTCGGGAACGGTAATGGTGTTGGTGCCGGCACCGTCAATGGTGCCCAGATCGCCAAGCCTGCGCTGGCGGATGGCACCGTTTTTCTCGAGTTGCGCCTGGGAGTCGACGGTGTAACGGGCCCACGGGATGGCATTGAGGCGGCCCTTGGGAATGGGTTTGCCGGAGATTTCGCAGGTGCCGTAGGTTTTGCGCTCGATACGGCGAAGAGCTTCCTCAATTTCGTAGACGGCGTCCTGATCGTACGAGAGGAGGCTGAGGGCGGAGTCACGGTCAAAATTATCCGTGCCGGAGTCAGCCATATGCATGGAGTAGCCGGACATTTCCTCGGCGGATTCCTTTTTGATGTCGCCCATTTGGTGCAGCAAATGGTCGCGGAGATCCATTAGCACATCGTAATATTTTTTCCACTCGGACTTGATTCTCACGCCGTCCATGGGGCGGTATGTGGAATTGGACTGCTTGGGCGCGGGCTTGAAGCCGAGGATGGCGGCAGCATCTGCGAGGGGCGCCTTTTTGCCCTTCCTTTTCGCGGCTTTGTTGGCAGCTGTTTTCTTGGATGCCTTTTTTACGGCTTTTTTGGCCGATTTCTTGGCTGTTTTTTTCTTTGCGCTCATGCTCGGTGTCTGTTTTTACAGAATTTTCCGCAAAAGGGTTGGGGAAGATAGCAAACGCGGCTCAGATTTCCACAAAAAAAGTGTTCTTTTTTACAGCCCGAAAAACGCCGAAAAATCAGCCTTTTTCTATGCAGGCGTAGGCGTTGTGGTTGTGGATGCTCTCGAAATTTTCGGCTTCCGCCTTGTACCAGGTCACGTG
>CAZJRV010000055.1:12519-13849 GCA_964548235.1 uncultured Verrucomicrobiota bacterium | reverse complement strand
CACTTGGACGCCACCATCGTGCTCGAGCGTTCCATCGCCGAGCTGGGCATTTACCCCGCCGTGGATCCGCTGGCCTCCACCTCACTGGCCCTCACGGAAGACATCGTGGGCGAGGAACACTACCGCGTGGCGCGCGGCGTGCAGGCGGTACTGCAACGCTACAAGGAACTGCAGGACATCATCGCCATTCTCGGAATGGACGAGCTTTCGCCCGAGGACAAGCAAACCGTGTTTCGCGCGCGGAAGATTCAACGCTTCCTGTCGCAGCCATTCAGCGTGGCGGAAGTGTTCACCGGCACGCCCGGTAAACAGGTGGATGTCACGGATACCGTGAAAGGCTTTGCCGAGATTCTGGATGGAAAACACGACGATGTGCCTGAAAGTAATTTTTACATGAAGGGCGGCATCGAAGAAATTCAGGACTAACGACGAATGGCCGACACGCTCAAGCTTGAAATCGTCACACCGGAATCCGTGGTGTACTCCGAGGACGTGGATATGGTCACCCTGCCCGGCAGCGAAGGCGACTCGGGTATTTACCCGAACCACGTGCCCCTGATGACCAAGGTGCAGGCCGGTGAATTAATTGCCCGCAAGGGCGGCTCACAGGAAATCCTAGCTGTGGGTGAAGGCTTCGCGGAAATCACAGGCGACCACGTGGCCATCCTTACCGATAACGCCGCCAACAGCGCTGACATCGACGAAGCCGCCGCTGAGGAAGCCAAGGTCAAGGCCGAGCAACGCCTCGCCGAGGGCGGCGACATCAGCGAAGACGAAGCCAAGGCACTGAATCAGGCGATCCTTTACTCCGCCGCCCAGCTCAAGGTGAAGCGATCCGGACGATAAGTCGTTTATTGGGTAAGCTTGAAAAGGTCGAACACCGCGTTTTCGTACATTTCCACTGGGAATTCAAACACCACCGGTTCCTGCTTGTGCGGATCCGTCGCCATAGCGTAGGGATTGCGGCGCGGGGAACGTCGGCCAAATTCCAGATTGCGTTCAACGATTTTCCCATCGCGGCGCAGCTGGAGCGATAAGGATTTTTTCACTTCAAGAATTCCGTACACCCCGCGCTTGTCGTCGCCTCGCGCGGTCCAGTCCCGGGCACGAAATTGGCCGAGTTGATCCAGCGCTGCGTTGATTGTCTCAGTATCCTTTTGAGAAAGCTGCCGCCCCGGCTGCGTCCATTGGCCGGTGTTATTCCGCTCGAGAGTGGCCATTTTATCACCGAGCGTAACGGTGAACTTTGCCACGTCCCTGCCCTTGAACTGCCACAGCCGCCGGTCACGCAAATGATATGACCATGAGTGCAGTTGCTGCCGGTCCGCGC
>CAZJRV010000055.1:0-12509 GCA_964548235.1 uncultured Verrucomicrobiota bacterium | reverse complement strand
GGTCACGGTGTAGGCGGTGTCCTCATCGTGGCGCCGGGCGTAGAGTTGGCCGGCGTTTTTCGCAGCTGCGCCAAATGAAATGCGTGAGCGCACCGTGTTGGTGCCGCCGCGATTGCGCAATGTGAAACTGGCGCTGGGCTGGGCCAGACCGTATTCGCCAAAGTTTGCCACCACCTCCGCGGCCCGATCGACGGCCTGAAGTTTGCCAAGATTGATGAATAATTGATCCACTAGTTCCTCATCCGCCGGCAATGTTGCGGGTGCGGTGAGGCTCCACACGCCGTTTGTATTTTGCGAAAGAGTGAATGGTTCGTTGGCCATTATATCAATGCGGGCAAGGTCACTGGGCACAAACCGGCTGGCGAGACGCCGGTCGCAAAACGCCCAGTCTTTTTGGCGCAAGACGTCCAGCTCCCGTCGCGCCACAATGACCACATTGGATTGATTCATCAATCGCGCGTAGACAAGCCCTGGCTGGTTGGTGGGGCTGTGGCCAAATTGCACCCACGCCAGTCGATTGGTGCCTTGCCGCAGCTCCAGTTCCGCCGCGGGCGGACGCAGGCCGAACGCCTCGAGCTGGGTTGTGTGTTGATCGGGAACAAAATGCTGCACCTCCCATTGCCACAAACGCGAGAGTACTAGCTCGATGAATTCGCGGTTGCCCCGTTTTACCGGTTCGGGCTGGGTGACCTGCCATGTTTGGTTGGTGGCGGGGCGGTTGAGCGTCATTCGCAATGGGCCGTTACGCATTGCCAACGTGTCCACCAGCGCCTCGCGTTGGCCGAGGTGAAGCACGCGGCGGTTTCGCCACACGTGGTTTCCTGGCGGGAAGAATCTCAGGAATGGTTCAGGCAAAACAAATACCCCTTCGTTGCCCGGGGTTTGCGCGTAATACGATTTGCTCAGCAACACTTCGCTGCCGATCCGCAGTTCCAGAGGTTTTTCGCCATCACGTTCGAGGCGTAAAATCACCTTGGGCTTTGCCAGTTCGAAATCGGATAAATGGCTAACTTCACCCGGCTTCAAATAATCGGTGGCGCGCAAGTCGGCACAGGCTTCCAGCAGCGCCATTACCGGCTCGGATTGGGCGGGATAAGGCAGGGGCTCAGTGAAGCGCCATTGGCCCGAAATTCGTTCGAGGCGAAATGTATTCGTCCCGAAATAAGTGATTCGCACCCCGTGAATGTCGGCGGGCTTGAATGCCGCCCACAATGCCGGCACCTCTGTAGGTTTTGGAGCGGGCTCGTGCTCAAAGGCCCAAATGTAGCCGAACACCAATGCCACCGCGGCGAGCAGCCAGATTGTTTGTTTCGTAATCATCTGTTCATTCAAGCCCTGCGTCGCAGCCACACCATCGCGCCTAGCAAAAGCGTGCCAGCGGGCAGGATGCCGAGCAGCAGCGCATACATCCGGTGCTTTTGCGGTTTGGTATATTCAAATCGATACTCGGCAATGGGTTTGGGACCAATGCCCTTGAGCAGCGCGGCGCGATTGAGCAGCCAGTTGATGGTGTGCCACGCAAATTCGCGGTTGGCGTCCGTGTCGATGCGGTCATTGCGCAGAAAGGCGGCGTCTCCCACCACCACCATTCGCGTGAGCCGCTCGGCATTTTCCGCCCGCACGCCGGGGATGGCCCCTTTTTCCACCGCAACAGCCACGGACAGGGTGCCTTCACGGGTCACGCGCGGGGGTCCTTGGGTGCCGATATCCCGCGCTTCCGCGTCCGGGCCGGTGACCATTAGCGTCGTGGCCTGCGTGCCTTCCGTGGCCAGCGCGCTCCGGGTGTTCGCCTCCACGCCACGCGGCATGAGGAGCCGCACAGAAAGCTCGCTTTTTTGGAGTGCCCTCACGGAGGGGTGCGGCAAGAAATTTCGGACGCGCAGGGTACTGTCGCCCAGTGTATTTTCGCGATCGGAAATCACATCGTCGTGCGCCTTTACCGCCCAGCTTTCGAGCAGGGATTCCAGCCCGGCAAGTGAATCGCGATTTAACAGCACAAGCATTCTTCCGCCGTTTTGCAGGTACTGATTCAGTTTGGCACGTTCCGTGCGGTCAATTTCCGTGCTGGGTCCGGCCAGCACAATCAGGCGGCAATCGGTGGGAATGCCGGTGTCGCGATTGAGTTGCAGCGGGGCTGCCACCGCTCCGAGATCAGTCAGCAATCGCAGGCATTTGGTGTAGCCGGCGCTGCCTGTGTTGGTGGGGCTGTGCTCGCCATGGCCGGTGAGAAAATACACCTTTGGCATCACTGGGTTGGACACCGCGTTGATTGCGGAGGTGAAATGCATTTCCCCTAGAAACGCCGTGCGCTTGAACACCAGTTCCCCTTTCGCCGTGCGGCCCACGGCGTCCATCTTGGTGAGCTGGCCGTGTGTAACAATTTGCATGCGCTGGTTGGCCTCGAAGATGATCAGATTTCGCGCCTGCGCGGGTAGCCGGCAGCGCCGGATGACCTCCCGTGCGCGGGCCGGTTCGCGCAGGGGGTTTACCACGGTGAACCGCACCAGCGGGTTGGCGTGCTGGTATTTTTTTAACAGCTCCAGCACCATTACCCGCGTGGATTCCCCTTCATCATAAAACACGGTCACGTGCACTTCATTGTCCAGTTGACGCAGCATCAACTTTGTGCGCGAGGAAAATTCGAGGTTCATGTTTTCCGCCACGGATGTCCGCGTGTAATGCCGGTATGAAAGATAATTTGCCATCGCCGCCAGTGCCAGCACCGAGAGAATGGCCAGGCTGCAGTTCACCCATCCGCCCCATCGGCGGCCCGTCGAGTAACTTTCATTTCCTGGGATGCTCATTTATTTCCAGCGGCGGCTTCCAATGGTCTGGCAGGTGAGGAATAAAAACAAAGCGGTGAGGCTTAAATAAAAAACCACATGCCTTGAGTCAATGATGCCCGAGGAAAAATCGCGCATATGTTCCAGCACCGAGATGTGCCTCAGTGTGGCATACAGCGGGGTGTCCGTGGGGGGACTGATTTCTCCCAACAGCCCCACCATAAAAATTCCCGTGCCCAGCGTGAAGCTTGCCATGGCGGCGACGATTTGGCTGCGTGTGAGGCTCGAGGCAAAGCACCCCAGCGCCATGAAAAAGGAGCCGATCAATGCGATGCCAAGAAAGGTGCTCATGACCGGTCCGGAATCGACTTCCGGAAATACCGCTGCGTAGTGCCTGAGAATGAACGGGAAAGCCGCCATGGGCAAAAAGGTGAGCAAATAGAACCCAAACGCCCCGGTGAACTTTGCCAGCACCACCTGAAAATCGCTCACCGGCGTGGTCATCAGCGTTTCGAATGTGCCGGTGGATTTCTCGCGCGCGAAGGTGCGCATCGTAATCACCGGCGTCACCAACAGCAGCACCAGCCAAAACAAACCTGTGCTCGGGAATTTTTCCGTAATGGGCAAGTCAAAGGGCCGGTTGTTCAGCGCGTCCACAATGAGCAGCAGACTCAGCCCCAGTAAAAACTGCACTCCGGCCAAAATCACATAACCGCGGAATGACAAAAAATGCCCGGCCAATTCGCGCCGTGTAAGAGTAATTATCGTGCCCATCAGTCTTCGTCTTTTCGTGTGATGTGGACAAAAATATCTTCCAGTGTGTGGCGGTCGCGCGTTAGCTCCCGTAGTGGCCAGCCGCGCCTGCGCGCCAGCGCGGAAATTTCCGGCCGCAAATCCATTCCATCCCGCGGCGTGAGCCGGCAGCGCTGAAAGCGCCCTTCCGCCGGCGTGATGCGGTGGTGCTCCACCTCGGCCATCTCTTCCCACGCGGTTTCCAGCACTTCCGGTTCCGCCTCCAATTCCACGGTGATGCGTTGCTGCCCTCCGAGTGTGCGTTCCAAATTAGCTGGTGTGTCTGCCGCAACCACGCGGCCCTCGTGGAATATCATCAGCTGGGAACACGTCACTTCCACCTCCGGCAAAATGTGTGACGAAATTAAAACCGTATGATGTTCGGCGAGTTGCTTGATGCACTGCCGCACGGTGCGCACCTGATGCGGGTCGAGTCCGATGGTGGGTTCATCGAGAATAATGACCGTCGGCTCGTGCACCAGCGCATCGGCCAGCCCAACGCGCTGGCGGTAGCCTTTGGAAAGTTCGCCAATCATTTGTCGCGCGGCATCGGTGAGGTCGAATTGTTCGATCACTTCGTCCACACGGTCGCGGCTGGTTTGCCGACCCAGTCCCTTGAGCCGTGCACGAAATTTCAGGTATTCCCGCACTCGCATATCCCCGTGCAGCGGGTTGTTTTCCGGCATGAATCCCACGCGCCGCCGCACTTCCCGCGAGGCCCCGGCCACGTCGTGTCCGGCAACGCGCACGGTGCCCTCGGTGGCGGCAAGGAACCCGGCGAGGATGCGCATGGTCGTGCTTTTGCCAGCGCCGTTGGGGCCGAGGAAGCCGACAATCTCGCCGCGCCCCACGGTAAAGGAAACATCGCGAATCGCCGGTCGGCTGCCATAAAGTTTGGTGAGATTCTCCACCTCGATCATCGGCTTGGGCTCGGGGATGTCGTGAGTGTCGCCCGCCATCTATCGTGCCTTTAATGTTGCTATGCCGCTGCGTCGTTGCAGGAATGCCCCGCGGCGTATTTCCCGCGTGACGCCCAATCGAACGGGCTCGCCACGTTTCAGTCCGCGCACCAGCCGCGCGAAGGCCACCACGTTGGGCGGTGTCAGCCCGTTAACCTCGCGAATCACCCCGCCGTTTTCCAACTTCCCTAGGGCGCCCGGGCCATCGGCCTCCACGGCGGTAATGAGATACCCGCCAAAAAACGAAAGGCCCAATTGCTCCGCCACTACACGCGTGAGCGGTCGCACCGTGAGGCCCAGACGCTGTTCGATGAGCTTGGCGTTGAAAACTTTTTCCTCCGGTTGCATAACCACTGCAACCGTGCGCGCGCGTCCGCCGCGAAAGATTCGAATCTGCGCTTTCGTTTCCTCGTCTGCTCCGCCTGTGGCAATGGCCTTGGCCCAGTTTACAAATCCACTTACCGCCTTGCCATTTACTTCCAGCACCGTGTCGCCCTTGGTGAGCCCGGCGGAGGCAGCGGGGCTGCCCGGCTCTACGGTCGCCAGTCGGAGCCGGTCGCCATCCAGTCGCACACGCGCGCCCAGCCACAGGCCGCGCAAATATTCCGGCGTGAAAAATTCTCCCAAGGCCTCGTTCACGAGCCTAATGGGAATGGAAAATCCAAGGCCCTGCCCTTGCCGGTGAATTGCCACGTTGATGCCGATGAGTTCTCCGTCTAGATTGATGAGCGGCCCACCGCTGTTGCCCGGGTTGATGGCCGCGTCGGTTTGCAGCCAGTTGGCCATGTCCAACACGGCATTGGCTTCGGGCGCGCGCCGGGCTTTGCTGCTGAGAATGCCGCGGCTGACCGAGCCGCCGAGCCCGAAAGGGTTGCCCAGCGCGAGCACGGTTTCGCCCAGCATCAAATCGTCATCGCGCGCAAAAGTGACAGTCTTGAATTGTGTGCCCGGCTTCGCTTCCAGCTTGAGCAACGCGAGATCCGCGCGCTGGTTGTATGCCACGCGTTTGGCCTCAAGTTCGCGGCCATCGCTTAGCCGCACCTGGATGCGCGTGGCGCGGCGCACCACGTGGTCGTTGGTGAGCAGATAGCCTTCCGGATCAATGATGATGCCCGAGCCAAGGCTCTGGCGCACATCGCGGTGCGGTTGAGTATGATATGGGTTCCAGAAATCGCGGAACAAGTCCGCAAAAGGGTCACGGATTTCCACCACAATCTCGGTGCGAATGTTTACCACCGCAGGCATCACTTTTTCCACCGCGCGCACCACCGCATCACGTCGTGCATCATCCGCCGCCGTCAAGCTCCACGCCATGATCAGCAGTGCAAATATAATATTGACGCAATTTTTCAAGAGACTAGTTTTCATTCAACCTCAGCACGCGCAGTGTCCACCCCGAATTTGGCAGAAAAATGTGCTCCATGCAACGGCAAGTCGGCAGGATTACGGGATTCAATTATTCACAATGGCGTGTTTGCGCGGCGACCGTGCAGGTGTGCGAGGCTTCGGGTGAAACGCCTCCGGAGCGCTTGCTACAGTCCATTTGGCAGCACCAGCGCCTACAGCGCGAGGAATTGAAAACCACCGATGGCCGGCCTGTGCGGGTGTTGCATCCGGGTTTTTGGAACCACGAAGCCGGGCCGGATTTTCATCGGGCGGTCATCCAGATTGGAGATGCCAATCCCGCCAGCGGAGATGTGGAGGTGGACCCCACCGCCGCCGATTGGCGCGCGCACGGGCATCACACAAATCCCGAATTCGAAGGCGTCATCCTTCACGTCATTTGGAACGGCCCCGCCAAGACCACCCTGCCCACCCTGCGATTGCAGCCGCACACCGATGCACCCCTCGCCGCTCTGGTAGATTGGCAGGCCGCCGAGCCCTTGTTGCCGTTGCAATTTGCCGGCCAATGCCGCGCGCCGTTGGCCAAGTTGTCGGTCGAAAAACAGGACGCCTTGCTGGCCGAAGCCGCCACGGTGCGGTTGCAAACCAAATCGGATGAGCTCGCACTTCACGCCCGGCGCCACGGATGGGAGAGTGCGCTGTGGCACGGGCTTTTCCGAGCGCTCGGCTACAAACACAATACCTGGCCGATGCAAAACTTGGCCGAGCGATTGGCTGCAATGCGCGCGGTGGGCAAGGCCGATGCCATGGGTTGGCAGGCGCGGTTGCTTGGTGTAGCAGGATTGCTCACCGATGATCTGCCCGCGCAAACGCCCGCAGCCCGCAAGCATCTTCGCGCGCTTTGGGATTTTTGGTGGCGCGAACGCGATGCGCATGAGGAAATTATTTTGCCAAAAACCGTGTGGCGATTCGCGGGATTGCGTCCAGCCAATCACCCCATCCGCAGGCTTGCATTGCTCGCTCATTGGCTGGCGCGTGATGATCTTGCCGCGCGATTGGAGCAATGGCTGCAAATCGATTGCCCGAAAACTAAACTCGCTTCCACGCTAAATGAATCGCTCGCGGTGCGTTCTGAAAATTTTTGGAATCATCACTGGACGTTTCGCAGCCCGCGCCAGTCCAAGCCCCGCGCATTGCTCGGGGCCGCGCGTGTGACGGATTTGGCCATCAACGTCATCCTTCCGTGGTTCCACGCGCGCGCCTCTTCCGGAAAGAACCAAGAATTGAAAAAACGCATCATCGCACGCTTCAGCAATTGGCCGCCCGCGCAGGATAACTCAATCCTTAAGCTCGCCCGCCAACGCCTTTTCGGTGCCCCCCACCGGCTCGCCACCGCCGCCGCCCAGCAGGGTCTGATCCAAATCACCCGCGATTTTTGCGACCACGCACCGGCCACTTGTGATGACTGCCAGTTTCCTGATTTGGTGCGTGGGATCAATTAAATGCATTCGAACCTCAACCGCTGCTTGACCACGACGCGGATTTTTGAGGGACTGCACGCACGCATCACTTCACGAATCAATGAACGACCCAATCCTTGCCCAAGCCGTTAACTCCATTGCCTACTGGCCGCTTTACATTTTGGCGACCGGTGTTGCGTTCATTTTCTTTTCCATCATCAAACTGAAACTGCATCCGTTTCTGGTGCTGATTTTGGCGGCGATTTTAACGGGATTATTGACGGGCGATTTGCCGGGGCAGACGACTGAAAATGTCGGCTTGTTCAAAAGTCGTGTGGCGCTGAATGATACACCTGCGGACACGGGCAACGATATGTTGCTCGCGATCAAGTGGACAATGCTGGGGTTTGGAAACACGGCGGCGGGGATTGGGTTTGTCGTCGCGTTGGCCGCGATCATTGGCGTGTGCATGCTCAGCAGTGGCGCGGCGGATCGGGTGGTGCGGTGGTTGCTGGGCATCTTCGGCGAGAAACGGGCAGGCTTTGTGCTGTTGAGCAGCGGGTTTCTGCTGTCGATTCCGGTTTTTTTTGACACGGTCTTTTTTCTGCTAATCCCATTGGCACGCGCATTGAGTTTACGGACAGGGAAAAGCTATACGCTCTTCGTGATGGCCATGGCCGGGGCGGGCGCGATCACGCATTCGATGGTGCCGCCCACACCGGGGCCATTGATGATCGCTGAAGGGTTGAAGCTGGATATGGGCATCGCAATGATTGCCGGGCTGGCGGCCAGCGCGTTGCCGGCCTGGCTGGTGCTGGTGATGGCAAAGCGGTTTGACCAAAAATACAACCTGCCCATGCGCGAAGCGGCTGGGGCTTCGACGAGCGATCTTAAGGCGATCGTGGACAAAAAAGATTCGGACTTGCCCAATTTATTCCTGTCCGCACTGCCGATTGCGTTGCCGGTGATATTGATTTCGCTGGTGTCAGTCCTGAAACTGGTTGCGGCGGAATCCGTGAGCGGGGTGGTTTGGTTTCGGTATCTCGAGTTTTTTGGATCGCCCAATATCGCCATGCTGCTGGCAGCTGTGATCGCGGTTTACACTCTGGCGATCCAGATGATTCGCGAAAAACGCCCGACCGAAGGTGGCCTGATGAAGACGCTTGCCAAGGCACTGGAGGATCCGCTGCAAACGGCTGGCGTTATTATTTTGATCACCGGCGCGGGGGGCGCATTCGGCGGCATGATCCGGTTGGCCGGCGTGGGCGAAACGATTGAGGCGTTGGCGAAGAGCTACAACATTTCACTCATCCTGCTGGCGTGGGGCGCGACGGCGGTGGTGCGCATCGCGCAAGGCTCGGCCACGGTGGCGATGATCACCGGCGTGGGCCTGATGAGCGCGGTGATTGGCGATGGCAGCTCGTTGCCATACCATCCGCTGTACATTTACCTCGCGATCGGGTTCGGCTCGATCACGTTGTCTTGGATGAACGACAGCGGTTTTTGGGTGGTGCAACGATTGAGCGGGTTCACAGAAAAGGAGATGTTGAAAACGTGGTCGGTGATGCTCACAGCCATCAGCTTAGCGGGGTTTTTGCAACTGATGGTGATGTCCAAAGTGCTGCCGATGAAGGCGGAGGCGAAACCGGTTCCGGCCCAACAGGAATCACGCCTTAGTTCAATTCCAGTGTTGGAATCAGCAGCGTCTGATGAGCGGTGGCTTCATCGGCGAAAATGACGCGAATGGACTGGAAACGGTTGGTGCGCCAGTGTTCTTCATCGAGCAGCCATTCCTTCACAAAGTTGGCCACAGTGCCCCGCGCTTTTTCGCGAACCTGGGTGATGTGGTTCTCCTGTTGTGCGAAGCCGTTGAGGCGTGGCGTGAGCGAGCGTTCCAGAGCGATCATTTGTTCCTCGGCATTCCAACGTGCCCAGCCCTGATCGGATGTTTTTTGCATTCGATCCGTGTGAATGGCCACCGGCAACGAGGCACGGATGCGCGGGGCAATCACCACGCACTGTTGCCCATGCACCTCGAGTTTCCACGGATCACTCAATCTCAAGTGATAGCGAAATGTTGCAGGCACCTCAATTTCCGTGACGGTCGTGCCAAGGCTGAACTGCTTCCAAAGAATGGTGCGTTGGTTCGTGCGCCGCAGCGTCTCAGTAAACTTCATCGTGGCCAGCTCGAGGTTGCCTTCGCCCGTGCCTTTCACCTCGGGGATGGATTCCTCAAAGGTGTGTGTAATTTGGGTTTCCTGAAACCGTTCGGCGATGTCCGATACGTTTCGAAAACCTTCCTCCACTGCGCCAACCGTTTCCCGAACCACATTTCCCGTTTCCTTGACTGTGGCAACCGCCGTTTCCTTGGCAGTTTTGATGGACTTGAGATAGGCCCCCAACGCGATGAGCGCCAGTGCGAGAATCACAATTGGCCAGCGCCATTCGCTGAGGTTGTTGGGTTGATGCGGAGTTTCGTCCGGTTCCATGTCATCAAGGTACCAGTTCCGGCCCCGCTTGGCCAGCTTCCAGTAACCGCGGCGGTTTGCCACCCGTCTATTTGATTATGAACACGGGCCGGTTTGCCAAAGTCCGTGGGGGCCGTGGGGGCACCCGGGCGTTTACACTCATTGAATTGCTCGTCATCTTTGCGCTCATGGGCATGATGCTTGCGATGTTGGGCCCGGCATTGGCGAAGGTGCGCGACAAGGCGCGCGAATTGCAGTGCCTCAACAACACCCGAAACCTTGCAATTGCTCACACGCTGTATTCGGGCGACCACGATGATCAACTAGTGCCGCATGCAGTTTGGCGGCCGCCACGCCCGGGCGCGCTGGTGCCCACCATGCACATGACGTTTTGGCCCGACCTCCTTCAAACGTATGTGGGCGATGACCGCATTTTCCGCTGCCCCTGCATGCACTGCAGTTCAGAACGCGCCATTGGTTATGGGATGAACTTGGAACTTGCCGGCGCGTTCCTTGTGCAATCGGAGACCTTCGCGCCGCACCAATCAGAAATTCAATTTCCGGCCCGCACCGTATTGTTCGCGGACTCCGCATTCGTGACGCGGGAAACGATGCGCCGCCCAATCCATGAATGGATGGAGGATGCGATTCGTCCGCGCGGCTGCTGGACCCTGCGCATCCCGTCCGATCCGATGTGGCAGCTGTTCCCCGCACGTCTCATGCCCCGCCATCACGGGCGGGCGAACGCGGCATTCGTCGATGGCCACGCCGAGGCGCTCACGCCCGTCCAGCTCGGGTACGGATTGCCAGCGCGCCATTCAGGGAATTTGTGGGATCGGTATTGAACAGGGATATTCAGGATTAACAGGATGGAATTTAATCCTGAATATCCCTGTTCAAATATCGTGCCTACCCTGTCCGCCGCCACGGGCCGGTGATGGCGAGGGTGAGGCTCTGTTTCTGGATGTTCACGAAGAGTGTCGTGCCATCGGGCGAAAAGGTGGCACCGGCAAATTCACTGTTGCTTACGGCATTGCGGGCAATTTTGTAAAACCCGCCGCGCGGCGTAATGCCGGAAAGGAACTGCTCGCCCGGGCCATCCTCGCACAGCACGAGATCGCCCCACGGCGCGACCGTGAGATTATCCGCGCGATCAATCACCGCCGGATCATTCGGCTCTGCGTACAGCTCCAGCGTGCCGGTGGCGGGAGTAAGTTTCCAAATCTGGCCGTGCTTTTTTTTGCCTCCATTGGTGCAGGCAAAATACACGCTGCCATTGGCCCACCACATGCCTTCGCCGCGCGCAAATTTTGCCGCGCCCTTGCTCTGTGCCTGCAGACGCAAATCGTTTTTGGGCGACTCCACCTCATCAAGATTCACCCACGTGACGAAATGCTTCACGCCGAGGCGCACGATTTGCTCCTTCCAGTTTCGTGTGTCCAATGAAAATGAATCACGCACCACCAGCGCCTGCAGCTTGCCGCCCTCAACAAGTTTGCCGCGAGTTTTGGGAATGAACCGGTAAATCGCACTGTCGCCCAGATCCTCGGTTTGGTAAACGATGCCTGTCTTGGGATCCACTGCCACAGCCTCGTGCCGGAAACGTCCCATCGCCTTCAGGGCCACGGCCTGCGCCAGGCGCGGCTGCGTGGTGACAGGCACGTCAAAATTATAACCGTGGTCGCGCATCAATGTGCCTCCGGCGCGATCCGCAGTTTCCTCGCACGTGATCCAGCTGTTCCATGGTGTCGGACCGCCAGCGCAATTGCGAATGGTGCCCGCGAGGCTGAGAAATTCCCGCACCGTGCGCCTACGTTTCGTGTCGTACACCACCGTCGTCGTGCCGCCGAGGCTGGGTGGCACCTGCTTGCCTTTGTGCCGCCCACCCGCGTCGTACATTTTCGCGCGAATCTTGTCCGTGAGCCCCTTGTTGCTTTCGCCAAACGGCCCGGAAGAGCCTGTAATCGCCGGGTTCAACTCGTGATTCCGGACAAGCACCGTCAATCCATTGTCACCCGGAAACGCCGCCATTCCGTCCGCCATCCCCGGCACCCGCAGCCCATCGGCCATCCGTGTGCCTACCTTGGAAATCACGTGGTAGGAAAATCCTTTTGGCAAATCCAGAATCTTCTTTGGATCCGCAAGGAGCTCGCCATAACCCGATGTCGGCTCCGCCATTGCCGTGCGCGAGAGCAGATGCAGCCCACCAAATCCTGCGGCCAATGCTGCTCCCGTTTGCAGAAAATGCCGGCGCGTTTTCATCCTATTAAGCCAACACGCCCTTCACCACTTTCCCGTGCACATCGGTCAGGCGATATTTGCGGCCTTGGAATCGGTAAAACAACCGTTCGTGGTCGAAGCCGAGTTGGTGGAGGATGGTGGCTTGGAGATCGTGGACGTGTACTTTGTCTTCGGCGATGTTGAAGCCAAGCTCGTCGCTGGCGCCGTGGGTGATGCCGCCTTTCACGCCGCCGCCGGCCATCCATTGGGTGTACACATCCGGATAATGATCGCGCCCGAGGATTTTGCTCCCGGCCGTGCGGCCTTCGCGGAAGGGCGTGCGGCCGAATTCGCCGCCCCAGACGATGAGCGTTTCATCGAGCAACCCACGCTGCTTGAGGTCGCGGATGAGCGCGGCTACGGGCTTGTCCATCGTCTTGCATTTGTTGCGCAGGCCATCGCCAAGGCCGGTACCCGCGCCGG
>CAZJRV010000054.1:0-13993 GCA_964548235.1 uncultured Verrucomicrobiota bacterium | reverse complement strand
TGCCAGTTACGGTGCGGTGCCTTGTGCTGGTACATCAGCATGAAGGGCTTTTTTGGATTGCGATCCTTCTTGAGCCACGCGAGGGCTTTGTCGGTGATGATGTCGGTCGTGTAACCGGTGTTTTTCTCGGTGACCACTTCGCCGGCGTTATTGGTCGTCTTCATCGGCGGGTTGTAGTAGGGCCCTTGGCCGATGAGCACATCGAAGTAGTCAAACCCAGTCGGAGTGCTGCGCAAATGCCATTTGCCGATGACCGCTGTGGTGTAGTCGGCCTTGCGAAGCAGTTTGGGAAAGGTTTGCTGCGCGCCGTTGAAGGTGATGCCGTTGCGGAAGAAGCCGTTGAGGTGGCTGTGCTTGCCGGTGAGGATAACCGCCCGGCTCGGGCCGCAGATGGCATTGCTCACGTAACATTTTTCAAAGAGAATTCCTTCGCGCGCAAGGCGGTCCATGTGCGGCGTGGTGTTGATCTTCGAGCCGTAGGCACTGATGGCGTGTGCGGCGTGGTCGTCGGTGAAGACAAAGAGGATGTTCGGTCGCTGGGCGGCGTTCGAGGTGCTGGCGGGCACAGCCCACAGGCTGGCCAAGAGTAAAAAGGCAATGTGTTTCATTTTCATAAATTCACGGCAATAAACTTGATGCCGGATGGGGTGTGGACGCATTGTGACGCGGTATGCGGGCGGCACGCAAGCCCACATTTAGCCCAACATGGTGTACACTATTCTCGGCAGCGACCAGGAACAATACGGCCCCGTGCACGAGGCCGCGGTAATTCAATGGATTCAATCCGGCCAAGCCAACGCCGCGACAATGATCCACAAGGAAGGCGCATCCGAATGGGCCGCCGTGGCCACCTTCCCGGAATTCGCCACCGCCCTCAGTGCCGCGCCGCCGCCAGTGGCCGCTGCACCCGTGTCCACGCCCACGCAAGCACCGAGGGTGTTCGGAATTTTGAACATCGCGTTTGGTATTTTATGCGGGATTTGCCAAGGCCTTGGGACCATTGCGTTGTTTGCGCTGTTGGCGGCGGTTGAATCCGGCAAAATCGGTAAGGAAGCGGAGCCGATGTTGATTTTCGGCATGGTACTCAGCGTGGTGGCAATCATTCTGCTGTTGATCCAATTAATCAGCGGAGTGGGGCTATTGATGACCAAAAAGTGGGGTCGCACTTTGGCGATGGTTTATGCCATCGGATATTTGCTGGTCAGTATAGCTGAATCAATATTGGAGTTTGTTTTGTTGCCCGATGCAATTGGCAACGCTTCTGCCAATACCGAGTTAACGCCAGGAAAGATTGGCCAAACCATTGGAAAACTATTGCGTATCGTTTACCCCGCCATCCTCTTAATCTTTATGCGCAAGCCAGAGGTGAAAGCTGCGTTGAAGTAATTTATTCTGAATTAACTTCGCTCGCTTCGACAGCCGGATCGCCGTCGTCATTCTTGGGCACCAGTTTGGCGAGGACGAAGCCGGCGAGCGTCCAGCCCACCACATGATCGAAAATCACGAAGCCGGTGTAGGAATTGGAAAAGGCCCACCAAGCCCAGTTGGGCAGGATGGCGGTGGTCACGGTGAAGAGTGAGAAAAACACAGTGACACCCACGCGACAGCCCATGCCGTCGTGCGAGAGTTTGGTGAGCAGGAAAGTGATCAACAACGCGCCAAGCAGGTTGAAGCCAAACTGCAATGCGAGACATTGGGGGAAACTTTTTTTGCCGTTCAGCGTGACGATGGCGAACACAGATACACCCTCGACAGCCTGTTTGTGTGCGGCGGTCATCGCCTCCTCGTCACCCATTGGGGCGTGGGGCAGCATATAAATTCCATCGGCGGAGACGTTGTTGGTGATGGTCTGCTCGATGGCTTTCGAGTTTTTAAATGGGCTGATTGAATTATGCGACCACGAGAGCGCCATGTGCGAAAAAGATTGCCAGATGAAAACCACCACGGCAGCGGCCAGGGCGGCGAGAAATGAGCGTGTGTTCATAAGCGTTCGGGCTGATTGAATTCGCTTGCGAAGCTAGGTTAGTTTGCCGCGGATGTCGAGTCGGCGGGTGCCGACCACTTTTGCCAGCCGCGGAACTGCAGCGCCATCACCACCACACTGCACAGCATGTTGGCCAGGCTGTGGGTCATGAAACCATAACTGAACCAAAAAATGTTGGCACCGATGCCCATCGCAAACCCGTATCGGTTTCGGTTGCCCAGCAGGTACAGCGAAAGAAACGTGAACACCATCGCCGCCCAATCGCAGCCGTAGTATTGAAACACAGAATCGCGGAGGTAATCCATAGAATCCGGAGTGAAACGCCAAGCCGCCAAACCGCCAAGAGAAAACTGGAAATTACCGTTGCGAATTTGCTCACGCGGCCGATACTGGGTCATCCACCAATCCAAACAGTAATTTTTATGGCACACAAAACACTGATCAAATCCTATACCCGTCGCGATATCCTCAAGACCGGCACAGCCTCGGCTATCGCGGTGAACTTTCTCCCCTCCCGCGTCTTTGGCGCCAACGAACGCATCGCCGTGGCCGGCATTGGCGTGGGCGGCAAGGGCACGGCGGATGTCAATGGCTCGGCCGCAGCCGGTGCGGACATTGTCGCGCTTTGCGATGTGGATCCACGCCGAGGCGCGGGCACCATCAAGCGGTATCCCAAGGCAAAGGTATTCACGGATTTCCGCGTGATGCTCGACCAGTTTGGCAAGAGCTTCGACGCCTGCACCATCTCCACGCCGGATCACACGCATGCGGTGGCCACGATGAAGGCGTTGCAGATGGGCAAACATTGCTACACGCAAAAACCGCTGACACACAACGTGTGGGAAGCGCGGCAGCTCGTGCAACAGGCGGCCGCCAGCAAGGTGAGCACACAGATGGGCAATCAAGCACACGCCGCCGAACCCATCCGGCGCGCGGTGGAGCTGGTGCGCGCGGGCATTATCGGCGAGGTCACCGAGGCGCACGTGTGGACCAACCGCCCCATCTGGCCACAAGGCATGGCGGCGCGTCCGCCCAAGGCGCCCGTGCCCGCGAATGTAGACTGGGATCTCTGGCTCGGCCCGGCAACGTTCCGTGAATATGGGGAGGGCTACGTGCCGTTCAAGTGGCGCGGCTGGTGGGACTTCGGCACCGGCGCGCTGGGCGACATGGCCTGTCACCTGATGGATATGGCGTGGTGGAGCCTCGACCTTGGCGTGCCCACGCACGTGGAGGCCCAGCACGGCGGCGGCACAAAGGAAAGTCCGCCCAAGTGGGCTGTGATTGATTATCAATTCCCCGCACGCGGCAAGCGCCCGCCGGTGAAGCTCGTCTGGTACGACGGCAAAAAAGACGGCGTGCAAAACGCGCCCTCCAAGGAATTGACCGGCGGCGTGGAGATGGTGAAGGGTGGTCGGCAAGGCAGCTATGGCACGATGCTCATCGGCACCAAGGGCAGACTTTTCTTCAACCGTTTCCGCGACAATCTGAAGGTGACCGGCCGTGATGCCGACGAGGTGAAGCACATTTTGGCCACCACCCCGCGCACCCTCCCGCGCGTGAAGAGCAACTACACCGAGTGGCTCGACCACGCCACCGGCAAGGGTCACGCGCCGCTCAGCCGCTTTGCCATCGCCGGGCCGTACACGGAGGTGGTGCTGCTCGGCAACCTCGCCATCCGAGCCAATGAACCTCTCGATTGGAACCCGAAAAAAGGCCGCGCCAAGAGCGACAAGGCCAACCGCTATGTTCGTCGCAAATACCGCAAGGGCTGGCGCTGGTAAACTGGGTGAATCACCCAGTCAAGGGGCTTGGCGGTTCAATGCAAAATAAACACTTGCGCATCCCCTCGCACAGCCGATACTTGGCCAACCCCACATTCAAATGGCACACAAAAAACTGATCAAGTCCTACACGCGCCGCAACTTCCTCAAGGCCGGCGCAGCCTCGGCAGCCGCCTCTGCCTTTGTTTTTCATGGATGCAAATCTGTGAATATTGTCCCTTCCAGGGTTTGGGGGGCCAATGAGCGGCCTGCATTCGCCGGCATCGGCGTGGGAGGCAAGGGTGGCAGTGATATCAACGGAGCCGGTAGCCTCGGCGACGTCGTTGCAATTTGTGACGTGGATTTCAACCGCGGAAGTGGCGCGGCCAAGAATTTTCCCGGGGCCAAACGCTACTCGGATTTCCGGAAGATGCTTGATGAAATGGGCGAGGAGATCGATGCGTGCACTGTCTCCACACCCGACCACACGCATGCGCCAGCCGCCATCCGTGCCATGCAGCAGGGAATTCATGTTTACTGTCAAAAACCGCTGACTCACACCGTTTGGGAAGCGCGCCAGATGCGTCTGGAAGCGAAGAAAAACAATGTGTGCACCCAGATGGGCAATCAAGGCACCGCCAGCACCGGGATGCGCGAAGGCGTGGAGGCACTGTGGGCGGGTGCCATTGGAGAAATTAAAGAATGCCACGTGTGGACCAATCGCCCCGTTTGGCCACAGGCACCGGGCGTCACCGAGCGATTGTCCGAACAGGCCGTGCCGGATCACGTCGATTGGGATTCCTTCATTGGCCCAGCGCCGATTCGGCCGTACAACGCCGGTTATCATCCATTCAAGTGGCGCGGCTGGTGGGATTACGGCACCGGCGCGCTTGGCGATATGGCCTGTCACACCGCCAACCTTGCCTATATGGGCTGCCGCCTCACGCAACCGACAAGGGTGGAACCCGTCACAGTCGGCCCCATCAACTCCGAAACCTACCCCGCGTGGGCCATTATCAAATTGAAATTCCCCGCCATTGAAGGACGCAGTTCGGTGGACTTTTTCTGGTACGAAGGCAAACAAGACGGCAAAAAGAAACTGCCGCCCTCCGAGTTGTTCCACGGCAACAACCCGCCCGGGAGCGGTTCGCTTATTGTGGGCACCAAAGGCACGCTCTATTCGCCCAACGACTACGGCGCGGCATGGAAACTACTCCCCGTGCCGGGCGGCGACACTGTGCCGGAATTTACAAAACCCGACCCAGTCCTTGCCCGCAATAACAAGGGCGATGTGGGCATGAAAATCGAGTGGGTCAAGGCCATCAAAGCCAATAACCCGGAACTGGCGTTGTCCAACTTCAATCACGCCGGCAATTTCACCGAAGCCATCCTGTTGGGCAACATCGCGATGCGTGTTGGCGAGGGCTTCGACTGGAATGCCACAAATCTCAAATCCTCAAACCCAAAAGCCACCGCACTGGCCACCAAAGACTACCGTAAAGGCTGGGAGATTTAACAATGAAAAACAAACTTATCGCAATCATCACACTCACCTTCGCGCTCACTTTGTTTGGCGCGGACAAAAAAGCACCGCCCGTTGCCGGAACCTACAAGGGCGAAATCGAAGGCGAACAAGCCACCGCCATCCTCAAGGCTGATGGCTCCATCACCGTCCGTCCAAGCGCCGAGCAGCCCAAATTTGCCCTGCGCGGCACGTGGAAGCGCGCCGACAACACCATCACTGCCAAACTCAAGGACCCCGGCGGCGACGAGGGGACGGTGTTTTTCAAAATCGATCAGGGCGATCTGCTGCTGGTGAAGGTCATCACTCCAGATGGTAAAGTGAAGGAATTCAGCGCACCTCAATTTAAGCGCAACAAACGATTGGCCGACAAGGGGCCTGCGGGTGTGTACGTCGGTTGGTATGATAGCGAGGAACTATCCGTGCAGGTCAAGCCCGATGGCGCATTCACCGTCACGCCGTGTGAAGACCTGAATGGTGGGCCCATTTTTGTTGGCAAATGGAAAGCCACAGAGCATGGCTTGCGCGCCACGTTGAAATCTGCTGATGAAGAGCCCGGGGCAGACGAGGAGGAATCAATCGTGGACTTTGTCACCACCGCAACTGGCCTAGCCATCATCAAGATGGTCAGTGGCGATGGTGAAGAGGAATTGTTTGGTAACGGCAACCGCCTCAAGCGCCAAAAACGCGGCGGCAAGCAAAACAAAGGCGGCAAAAAAAATCAGAAAACAGACCAATAACGGGTTACCCAACCTGTCTGTTCCCCCCCATCGCTTCGGCGTTCGGCGGGGGTTTTTTTATGGGTTTTGTAGTGAAAACCCCGTTTTGGCACAAGTGTTGCTCTATCTTCACAAATACATTCGCCAAGGAGAATGGCTGGCTTTTCGCGCGAAAAACGGGTAAAAACGACCGTTTTCCGCGTGTGCGGCCTTTGCTCCCGCGGCGATAATTACCAACTGCACTGATGGCCGAAGACAAACAGGCAGAAAAATCCGCCAAGGCGGAAGTAAAAAAACTGCGCTCGCAAGCCAAGGACGGCGTGCTCAAGGCGCAGTTTTTGCTGGCCGTGAAGCTCGCCAATGGCGACGGCGTGGAGGCCAATGAGAAGAGCGCCAAGGAGGCGGAAAAATGGTATCGCAAGGCCGCCAAGCGCGACTTTCCACCCGCGATGAATAATCTCGCCCTATTATATACCACCGACATCCTCGGCGCGCCGAACCTCAAGGCGGCGATCAAGTGGTACCGCAAAGCCGCCGAGCTGGGCTACGCCCGCTCGCAAGCCACCCTTGGTTGGCGACTGGTGCGCGGCAACGGCGTGACCGCTAATCCGGAGGAAGGCGCGGCGCTGCTCACCCAAGCCGCCGAGCAAGGCTTCGCGCTGGCGCAAAATAATTTGGGCGTGTGCTTTTCCGAAGGCTCCGGCGTGGACGCCGATGAAGCCCAGGCCGTAGGATGGTTCCGCAAGGCCGCCGAGCAGGGCAACACCGCCGCGCAGTTCAATATCGGCCTGCGCTGCGCACAAGGGCGCGGCGCGGAAAAAGACTTGGAAGCCGCCAAGGAATGGCTGCTCAAAGCCGCCGAAAAAAATCACGCCGGCGCGCAGGCTCATCTGGCGGATTTATTGGCGGGCGAGGAGGATGCCGATCAAGCCGAAGCCGCGCGCTGGTACCGCGCCGCCGCCGAGGCGGGCCATGCCACCGCGCAAAATAACCTGGGCCGTTGCCTCGCCAAAGGCATCGGCGTGGAGGCGAACACCAAAGAAGCGATGGAATGGTATCGCCGCGCGGCGGAGCAAAATTGTTTGCCCGCGCAATTCAACTTGGGCCGGAATCTTTTGGAAGTGCATTCATCCGAAGCCGCGCAATGGCTGGAGTTGGCCGCCGCTGCCGATCACACCGAGGCGCAATGGCAGCTCGGACGCGCGCTCGATGACGGCATCACGCTACAGCGCGACGCGGCGGCCGCGGTGAAGTGGCTGCGCAAAGCCGCCGAAGGGGGAGTGCACGAGGCGCAGTACCGGCTGGCGGTGAGTTTGGAACGCGGCGATGGAGTTACTGAAAATCTCACGGAGGCGTCCGATTGGTACACGCTCGCGGCGGATGCGGGCCACGCGGCGGCACAGTTTAACCTCGGCGCAATGCACGCGCGCGGGCGCGGGGTGCCGGCGGATGACGCAAAGGCGCTCAAGTATTACAAGCTCGCCGCCGAGCAAGGCATCGCCAGTGCGCAGTGCAATCTCGGTGCGTTTCATGAACAAGGGCGCGGCACGGAACAGAATTTTTCTTCCGCCTTGCGCTGGTACGAATTGGCAGCCGACCAAGGGCTTGCGCGGGCGCAGTATAATTTGGCCGTGATGCTGCACCTCGGACGCGGCATGGAGGCTGAATTGAATCAAGCCGTGACATGGTATCGCCAAGCGGCGAAGCAGGGGCACGCGGTGGCGCAGCACGTGTTGGCGTCACTGTATCATCACGGCGAAGGTGTGGAGGCGGATGCGGGCGAGGCAGCCAAGTGGTGCCATCTCGCCGCCGCGCAGGAAGTGCCCGAGGCGCAGTTGATTTTGGCCGATTGCTATTTGCGCGGGCGCGGCGTGCCGGAGGATTTTGTGCTGGCGTACGCGTGGTTCAACCGCGCCTCATCGCACGGCCTGGAGATTGCCGAGAAAAACAAACGCCACACCGCCCGTTGCATGACGCCGGAACAAATCGCGCAGGCGCAGCAAATCTCCCGCGCTCACTTGGCGGCTTGACGGGCGATCCACGCTTCCACTTGCGTTTCCAAAATCCCCAGCGGAATGGCGCCGTGCCGGAGGATTTCGTCGTGGAAGCCGCGAATGTCAAATTGGTCCCCCAACGTTTTCTCGGCGCGGGCGCGCAGTGATTTTATTTTTAGCTCGCCCATTTTATAGGCCAGCGCCTGACCGGGCCAGACGATGTAGCGATCCACTTCCACGGTGATGTCATGCTCGGTTTTGCCGGCGTTGGTTTTGAAATAGTCGATGGCCTGTTGCCGGCTCCAGCCGAGCGAGTGCATCCCGGTATCCACCACCAGTCGAATGGCGCGCCACATTTCGTACGTCAGTTGGCCGAATTTCGAATACGGGTCCTTGTAAAAACCCATCTCCGTGCCAAGGCTTTCGGCATAGAGCGCCCAGCCCTCGACGTACGCGGTGTAGCGGTTGTACTTGCGAAACGTCGGCAAGCCGGTCAATTCATCGGCAATGGCCAGCTGCAAATGATGGCCGGGCACGGCTTCGTGCAGCGTCAGCGCCTCCATTTCCCATTTCGGCCGCACGGCGAGGTTGTAGGTGTTGGCATAAAAATAGCCGGGGCGCGCGGCGGTCGTTGAACCGGGTTGATAGTAGGCAGTGGTCACGCTGCGCTCGATATAGCTGGGAACGGGCCGGATGCCGTAGGGTTGGCGCGGCAGTTTGCCGAAGAGCTTGATGAGTTCGGGGTCGGCGCGCTTGCTGATGTCGCGGTAGCCGGCCAAGAGTTGCGTGCCGCGATCATAATAAAACTGCTTGTCCGTGCGCAGGAATTTGAAAAACTCTGCGAGGCTGCCTTGGAAACCGGTTTGGGTTTTGATTTTTTCCATCTCGGCGCGGATGCGTTTCACTTCGCGAAGGCCGATGGCGTGGATTTGTTTGGGCGTTAAATCCGTGGTGGTGGAGGAATGAATGCGGTGCTGATACCACGCCTTGCCGTTGGGCAGCGCGCCGCACGCGATACTCTCGCGGCAATTGGGGATGTAGCGTTCCACCAAATATTTGTGCAACCGCCGGAACGCGGGCGCGGTGTGTTTTTTGTAAACCGCAATCGCCTCCGCGCGCAGCCGCATTTGGTCGGCCTTGGAAATGCCGGCGGGAAAATCGCGGAACTTCTGCAGCAACGGACTGTCAAGCGGCTTGTCGGTGAGCTGCTTGGCCACTTGCTCACCGAGGTTGCGCAGGCAAACCTTTGGCGGCGTAATGCGCATCTTCAGGCCCACATTCAGCAGGTCGATGGTTTGGGCCACCAGTTTTTCCGTGCCGCGCAGCCGCGCGAGAATGTCCTCGTAATCCGCCGCCTTGCGCGCGGGCATCATCCGCAGCATCGAGGCCACGCTGCGCTGGAGGCCGTCCATTTGGCTGATGAGCAAAAGATGGCTGGGAAATTGGTTGCCCGCATTGGCCACCGATTGGCCGCGCAGAAACAAATCGAAATTCAACTGATCCCCCGGCGTGAGCTTGGCGCGGTCGATGGACTTCAGCACGGCCAGCGCCGTGCGTGTCACTTGCTTGCGCTGCTCCACCGACTCGAGCGAGTAATCCGTCCAACGATGATTCCGCCCCGGCACCCCGCGCCACGTGGCCGATTCGGGAAATTCCGCCATCGAGTATTTCCAATCCGCATCGAACAACGCGTGCAACCGCTTGGTTTCCGTCACCTTTCCCTTTTGGTCGAGCAACTGGTCGGCAGATTTCAAAAACTCATCCGTCGGTGAGGCGGCGTGAAGGCTGAGGGCAATCAGGAAAGGAAAGAGTTGTTTCATCAGTTGTTGGTGATAATTGGTTTAACGCGTGCGCGGGCATAGAGGTCGCGCCAGTCTTTGGATCCGTCGTCGGGCAGGAGGCGGGTCGTCGCGCCGGGCTCGAAGTGGGGGAGATTGCCGGGGCGCATAAATTTTCGCAGCATATAATTCACCGAGCCGTTGCTGCCGACGTACATTTTGCGGCTGTTGGGCCAGCGGGTTTCGAGCAGACGCTTGGGCTCGGGACGAGCAGGGGGTTTGGGGACCGTTAATTTTTTGATGATGTTCCAGTCGAGATCCACGCCGAGGCCGGGGCCGCTGGGGATTTTTGAGAATCCGTCCCTTACGGTGATGGGTAGTTGGAGGGGCGACTGGGCGTAAAGTTGGAAGCACGTTACCGCCGGCCAAGTGGCGTGGCTGAGCACGGCGCCAAACTGCAGCGCCCACGCGCCGGTGAGGGTGCTGCCGACTAGCTGCAGCCAAAAGGGCATATCGGCCATCGCGGCTACTCGGCCGGCGTTCATTACCTTGGTGGCACCGCCGCCCACCACGAAGCCGTCGCAGACGCGTTCGCGGATGGCCGTGGCGGGCGCGGGATTGCCGTAGTGCATGGCCACGGCGGCGTTGGTTTCGCGGCGGATTTGTTGGTTGCCGGGGATGTCGCCCTGCGGGATGGGAGTCTCGACCATCTTGGTGATGGGAAATTTTTCGACGTCCTTGAGGATGGGAATGCCACGCTTGGCATCGAGCAAAGTGTCGTTGTAATCGAAGGTGATCGAAAACCCATCCGGCGCGGCGGCGTTGCCTTGTTTGGCCTGTTCCCAAATATCAAACCACGGGCGGCCTTTCGTCTTAAACGCTTTGTAGCCCGCGGCGGCGGCGGTCTTCGTTTCGCTTGCCACGTCCTCGGGCGGGAGGTCGATGTTCCACCACGCCACGGGTGTTTGTGTGTGAACCTGTTTGCCGAGCAGCGCGTGGACGGGCACCTCGAGCGAACGCCCGACGGCATCGAAGCACGCCATTTGCAAACCCGCGCCAAGCTCATCGCGCCACATGATGGCGGCGGCATTTTTGCCGCGCGCAAATTCCACGTCCGCATCCGATGTGGCACCCCAGGTATAATAGAGCATCGTCTCGCCAAAGCCGGTGACGCCATTGGCCAGTTCCACTTCGCAAATCTCGGCATACACCCAATGCGGCAGCTCGCGCGCCATGCTCCGCGCGGGCACGGCGCGGTACGGCAAATTGATGGTGGTGCGTCGGATGTGCCGGATGCGCAGCCCTGGCTCATCGCGGCCCGGGCGGGCGGCGGGGGAGGGGAGTTGGGCGCAGCCCAGGATTGGCAGTGCCGCGGCGGAGGAAAGCAGCCATTGGCGACGGGTTTGCATTCGGAAAGTCTAGCCACGGGATGTGCCGACGTCCATTGTTTAACCGCAGATTGCGCGGATTCCACAGATTGAAAACCTGGGGCCACCCGGGCAATCTGTGGTTAACAACCGGGGCTCAAGTGGCTATGCTCGGCGCATGAAAGTCACCTTTATTTCCTCTTTGTTTTATTACATCTCGATTGCCGCCGCGCCCAGCCAGAAGGCGGTGGAACAGCGCGTGGCGGACGAGCTGCCCTCGCTGTTGAAATTGTACCAGAACCTGCACGCCAACCCGGAGATTTCGTTTCAGGAAAAGGAAACGGCGAAGACGCTGGCGGGTGAGTTGAAAAAAATCGGGTTTGAGGTCAGCACGGGCATTGGCGGGCACGGGGTGGTCGGCGTTTTGAAAAATGGCGACGGACCGACTGTGCTGGTTCGGACGGATCTGGACGCGTTGCCGGTGAAGGAGGCGACGGGATTGGCGTTTGCCAGCAAGCGGACGACGACCGATGACCTCGGCAAGACGGTGCCCACGATGCACGCGTGCGGGCACGACGTGCACATGACGTGCTGGACGGGCACGGCGCGGGTGCTGGCGCATTTCAAGAAGGACTGGAGCGGCACGCTGGTATTCATCGGCCAACCGGCGGAGGAACGCGGCGCGGGCGCCAAGGCGATGTTGGCGGACGGTTTGTTTAAAAAATTTCCCGTGCCGGATTATTGCCTCGCGCTGCACGTGACCAGTGATCAACCGGTGGGCACGCTGGGCTTCACCAGCGGGTACGCGATGGCCAATGTGGATTCGGTGGACATCACCGTGCGCGGCGTGGGCGGGCACGGCTCGCAACCGCAATCGGCGAAGGATCCCATCGTGCTCGCGGCGCAGATTGTGCTGGCGCTGCAAACGATTGTGAGTCGCGAGGTGCATCCGCTCAACCCAGCGGTTGTCACCGTCGGCAGCATCCACGGCGGCACCAAGCACAACATCATTCCGGACGAAGTGCATTTGCAGCTCACGCTGCGTTCGTACTCCGATGAAGTGCGCGAAAAACTAATCGCCGCCATCCGCCGCATCGTGAAAGGCCAGGCGGTGGCCGCGGGATTGCCCGAGGCGAAGCATCCGCTGGTAAAAGTGAAAGACGAATTCACCCCCGCCGCGTACAACGACCCCAAGCTGGTGGCGCGTATCAACGGCGTTTTCAAAACGTGGCTGGGCGAAGGCGCGCTCATCGAGCGCAAGCCCACCATGGGCGGCGAGGACTTTGGCCGGTACGGACGCACGACGCACAAGATTCCAATTTTTATGTTCCGTCTGGGCGCGGTTTCCCCCGCTGCCGTGAAGCGCGCCCAAGCTCTCGGCCAGCCGCTGCCTTCGCTGCATTCCGGCCAATTCGCGCCGGACACGGCTTGTTTAAAAACCGGCGTCACGGCGATGACCGCGGCGGTGCTGGAGCTCGTGGGGAAGAAATAGTTTTTTTGCCGGACATCCGGGGCGTGCGCTTGTACAAGCGGGGGTTTGGCGGACGGGAAACGACATTTTAACTTGGAACCGGCGGTGTTGTTGCTGGTGTTGGGGCTGTTGGTTTGTTTGCCGAGCGTTTTGTGTGTTGACGAAATGGAGGTGTCCACCGAGATGGGCGATCTGCTGGCGGGTGATCAGCGGAATCTGGAAAGTTACGAGGGGGCGCAGGGGATTCTTGGCGATGCCGTGCCGCTCGCGGTGAGTCTGGATTGTGGCGAGGTGTACTCGGCGAAGGGGGTGGCGTTGATCCGGCGGGTGACTGCGGCATTGGGGACGTTGCCGGGAGTGACGGTGACGAATCACGTTTTTCGCAACGGTCTTTATCAGGAGGTGGTGCGCACGAATGTGAACAGCCTCGTCACGGTGGAGCGTCCGGTACGGGATGGGTTGGGGCTGAAGTGGTTGCCTTTGGTTCCGGAGCGGTTGGATGAAACGGGATTGCGCGAGTTGCGGCGGTGGTCGCAGGAGCATCCTTTCGCGCGCAATATTCTGGTGGCGGCGGATGGCCGGCACACGATGCTGATTATTAACCTCACCGATCCGGCGTTCACCACTGAGGAGCAGTTGCAATTTCATAATGAAGTGGAGGCGGTGCTGCAGCCGTTCCGCGATGAGGGGCACTCGGCGCGCGCGATTGCGTTGCCGCTGATTGAGCACGAAATTTACACCACGCTGTTGCAGGACACCCGCCGCTTTGTGCCGCTGGCGTTGGCGTTGTTGGTGGGGGTGTTGGCGGTGACCTTTTGGCGGTTGCCGCGATTGATGATTTTTGTGCTGGTGAGCCAGACGATGGGGCTGGCGCTGATGCCGTTGTTGATGGAGGTGACTGGATTGTATCTCAACATTTTCACGGTGCTGTTGATGCCGTTGCTGACGGGGGTGCATCTGACTTTGTTGGTTCACGTGGCGACAGCGTTCCAACGGGCGTGGGAGCAAGGACAGGGCGGGGTGGAGGCGATCCACGCGATGTTGGCCGAGGTGTTTCGCGCGAGCGCGTATGCGGCACTGACCACGATGGTGGGGCTGCTGGCGTTGATGGCGAGTGACGTGCAGCAGATTCGCGAGTTCGGCCAACTCGGCGCGGCGGGGATTGCGATGTTGTTTTTGGTGACGTTCGGGCCGGGGCTGGGATTGTTGCTGGTGCTGTTCCGGAATGCAAAAGAACCGGTGGCTGCCACGGCGGCGGCGGAAACAGGGCAGGGCGGGGCGTGGGTGGATTTTCTGCAATGCAACCGGCGCTGGATCGCGGCGGCGGCCGTTGGGGTGGTGGGGGTAATGGTTCTGGGGATTTCCAAAGTGCGCACGGATATTCGGGCCTCGGAGTTT
>CAZJRV010000053.1:0-14235 GCA_964548235.1 uncultured Verrucomicrobiota bacterium | reverse complement strand
GGATGGCGTCGGTGTAATCCATCCGCTCGAAGCTGGCATCCACAAATTTCTCCAATCGTTCGATGCAGGTTTTGTCGATTCGTTTTTGGAAAAACTCCATGTCGTCCGGGCGCTCGTTGAGCAGTGTACGGAAAATGTATTTCAAAAAATCCTCTGCCAAGTCGGCGTCGTCGGACAAATCGGCAAAGGCGATCTCCGGTTCGATCATCCAAAACTCCGCCAGATGCCGCGAGGTGTTCGAGTTCTCCGCCCGAAAAGTCGGCCCAAACGTGTAAACTTTACTCAAAGCCAAACAATAGCTTTCCACATTGAGCTGGCCCGACACGGTAAGATTCGTTTCCTTGCCAAAAAAATCTTGAGCGAAATCGATGTTGCCGTCCTCGGTGCGCGGCAGGTTTTCCAAGTCCAAGGTGCTCACGCGGAACATCTCGCCAGCCCCCTCGCAATCGCTGCCGGTGATGATCGGCGTGTGCACCCAGTAAAAACCATTCTCGTGAAAATATCGATGCACCGCATTGGCCAAACAATGACGCACCCGCGCCATTGCGGAAAAAGAATTCGTGCGCACCCGCAAATGCGCCTGCTCGCGTAGATACTCGAAGGTATGTCGCTTCGCTGGCACAGGATAAGTGTCCGGATCATCCACCATGCCCACAGCTTCGATGCGCGAGGCCATCAGTTCAACGCTCTGGCCTTTGCCCTCGGACGCCACCACCTCCCCTTCAGCCATAATTGAACAGCCGGTAGTCAGATGCTGCACCTCGCTGGCATAATTATCCAATTCCCCCGGTGCCACCACTTGTGCTGGCTCAAAGCATGAGCCATCGTGCAACTGCACAAACGATAGTCCCGCCTTTGAATCGCGCCGCGTGCGCACCCATCCCTGCAGCCGCACACGATCGCCCACGGCTACGCCTTTCTCCGACAGCAAATCCGCCACCGAAACCAACCGAAAATCCTCGCTCATGGGCGAAGGATACCGTGAGAAGTGTAGGGAAGTCCAAAGGAAGTTTTGCGCATGACAAGCTTTAGTAATGTTCCAGAGCCACGTGAAACCTGAATTCTCAAATCGATGGCTGGGGCATGCTCGTTCTTGCAACTCACTGAAGCGATCACTTATTGGGTTTTGTTTTTAAAGAAAAATAATCAAACAGTAACCAGAACACAGCGATCGTATATATCCCTGCCCAAAATGGATCGTTCGAGACGAAATGTTTTTGATAGGCAAAATATCCGCAAATGAGAAGCGGGATGCCCGTGGTGAGCGCGCGTTTGGTAGTGACACTCTTTTCCTGCTCAACGAAACTACGGTTGAATGTATCGAAGATGGTTTTTTCCAAAGATTTCCACTCGCTTCCATCTTCCAATCGGGCTTGGTCCTCCTTGGAAAGTTGGCCTTTATCAATCATCTCATCCACGAGATAGGGGTCGTAGGGGCCATATTCCGTTCCGTTTCTCGATACGACAATTCGGCCAATGATTTCCGGTAAGAGAGTTTCCAGGCTTTTCCATTCGCTCCCGTTCTCCAAGCGGGCGTGATCCTGGTGCAAGAGTTTGCCTTTGTGCAGCAATTCGCAGACAACAAGCGGTTCATACGGGCCGTAGTCAGTGCCGTCGCGGTGCACGATTACTTTCTTGAAAGACATTTGATGTCTCGGAATATAGGCGTATGTCTCCTGCGTTGGCTACGGTAATTTGTGGGGATTTTTATAAATGGATGGCAAGGAAAGTTTGGAGCCGTCGATGCTGCTCGTCTGGAAGTGGCTTCCGTTCCATTTGTTGCCGGCGCATCAATTAAAGATTTGGCGTGCAAAATGCTTTTCATTGATTTAACGAAATGAATGAATTGAATTCATATACGAATAATCCCTTGGACAGCCGGCAATTGCGGGCATTTCTCGTGTTGGCGCGGGTGGGGAGTTTCACGAAAGCAGCCATAGAGCTGCACCTCACGCAGTCCGCCGTGAGCCACGCGATGAAGGCGCTGGAGGAGGATGTGGGCTGTCGTCTTTTAGACAGGGTGGGGAAAAAGGTTCTGCTCACTCAGGCCGGTGAACAGTTCCTGCATCGGGTGGGAAAAATTTTTTCCGAGATGGGCATGGCCCGATCCGATCTCGAGGCCTTGGGAGAATGGGGCCGCGGCCGGCTGCGCGTGGGTGCCAGTGCCGCTGCCTGCCAATACATCCTGCCGCCGGTGCTGCGTGAGTTTCAGAAAAAATTCCCCAAGTGCCGGCTGAGCATTGAGCCGGGGGACACGGCGGAGATTGCAGCGGCTCTCCGGGAAAACAAGATCGATATTGCGGTGACGCTGGAGCCTTCGCGCGAGACGGATTTTGAATTCAAGCCGCTGTTCACAGATGAACTGGTGTTCATTGTGAATCCAAAGCATCCGTGGGCGGAGGCGGGGCGTGTGTTGCGGAAGGATATCGCGCGGCAGCAGTACATTTTGTATTTCCGCAACAGTCGGACGTTCGAGTTCATTGAGAAATATCTGCGGGCGGACAACATCAGCATCAAGTCGGTGATTGAGACGGGCAGTATGTCGGCGATCAAGGAGCTAGTGAAGTTGGGTCTGGGAATCACCATTTTGGCGCCGTGGATCGCGCGTGAGGAGCTGGCAAAGAAGCAGCTCACTGCGTTGCCGATCGGCCGTCGCAAACTCAAGCGGCAATGGGGGTTGTTGTCGTGGAAAAATCGGCCGAAGGGTTGGGCGGAAGAGACGTTTGTAGAGTTGTGCCGTTCGGGCGCAGCGCAGTTTGCTGCTCGCAATAGGTTGAGGTCGCACGTATAAACGCCGCGTCCAATGAAGACTTTTCGATTGAACCGACTGTTTAATGCGCGATCCAACCGCTGTTTTGATGTGGCGGTGGACCACGGATTTTTTAATGAGGGTGGGTTTCTCAAAGGCATCGAGGATATCGAAGGGGCGGTGCAAACGCTGGTGGAGGCGAATCCGGATGCGATTCAGTTGACAGTTGGGCAAGCGCCGTTGCTTCAGGAAATCCCGGGCAAGGCCAAGCCGGCGTTGGTGTTGCGTTCGGATGTGGCGAATGTTTATGGGACGGATTTGCCGGATCATCTTTTCAGCCGCATCATCGAGGATGTGGCGGAGCAGGCGGTGCGGTTGGATGCGGCTTGTTTGGTGGTGAATCTGTTCAACATCCCCGGTGAGCCGGAGGTGACGGATGATTGCATCCAAAACATTCTCGACCTCAAGCCGCAGTGCGATGCGTTGGCGATGCCGTTGATGATCGAGCCGTTGGTGTTTAAGCCCAACGATGAAGCGGGCGGGTATCAAGTGGATGGCGATCTGGGAAAAATTCTGCCGCTTGTGCGCCAAGCGGTGGAGCTGGGCGCGGATGTCATCAAGGCCGATCCCACGGATGATCCGGCGGATTACCATCAAGTCATCCAAATCGCCGGGCGCATTCCGGTGCTTGTGCGCGGTGGCGGGCGGGTGAGTGATGAGGAAATTCTCCGGCGCACCCACGCCATTTTGGGGCAAGGCGCGGCGGGAATTGTTTATGGGCGCAACATTATCCAGCACGATAATCCGGCGGGGATGACGCGGGCACTGATGGCGCTGGTGCACGAAGAGGCATCGCCGGAGACTGCGGCCGGGCACTTGTCATAACTTCAGTGGGTTCGGATTGCTTTGACCTTGGGGCGCAAATGGCCTAGCTTCCCCGTTTCGCAATGATTTCAAGGGTATGATTGGATTAATTAAGAGGATTTTCGGCACGAAAAACGAGCGCGAAGTGAGACGTATTCAGAATACGCTCGTTCCAGAGGTTTTCTCCCACGAGTCGGTGCTGAAAGGGTTGACCGATGAAGAAATTTGCGACAAGGCGCGTGCGTGGAAAAAACAACTGAGTGCCATCGACGACGACAAGGCGCTCGCCGCGCGGCTCAAGGAATTAATGCCCGAGGCGTTCGCGGTGGTAAAGGAAGCCTGCCGCCGGTTGTGTGGGCAAAACGTTCACGTGCGAGGGCATGATTTATTGTGGGAAATGATACCCTTCGACGTGCAGCTCGTAGGCGGCTATGCGCTGCACACCCGCCGCATCGCCGAAATGGCCACGGGCGAAGGCAAGACGCTCGTCGCCACGCTGCCGGTTTTCCTGAATGCACTCACCGGCCGCGGCGTGCACGTGGTTACGGTGAATGATTACCTTGCCGCGCGCGACTCGGAGTGGATGGGTGCCGTGTACAAATTTCTTGGCCTCACCGTGGGCGTCATACAGCACGACCAATCTCCAGCCGTCCGTCGCGAAATGTACGCGTGCGATGTCACCTACGGCACTAACTCCGAATTTGGTTTTGATTATCTGCGCGACAACGGGATGGCTCAGACCGCCGAGGAACAGGTGCAGCGCGGACATTACTTTGCCATTGTGGACGAGGTGGACTCGATCCTCATCGATGAAGCCCGCACGCCGCTCATCATCAGCGGCCCCACGATGCAGAAGCAGGATCAACAGCTGTACAGCGAGTTGAAGCCCAAGATCCAGGCCATCGTGCGCGAACAGCGCAAGTTGTGCGATGGTTACCTTCGGGATGCCGAAAAATTGAGCGTCGAGTCCGGGGATAATGGCGGCAACGCCGATCTCGATTATGAAATTGGCATTCTGATGTACCGCATCCAGCAGGGTCAGCCCAAGCATCCCGGTCTGTTAAAGCTGAAGACCGACCCGGACAACCTGCGCCGCCTCACCAATGCCGAGATGGAGCTGCACAAGGACCAGACCAAGAAGCAGCTGTACGCGCAAAAGGAAAACCTCTATTTCGCGATGGACGAGAAAAGCCACGATGCCGACCTCTCCGAGAAGGGCCGCGATTTTCTCAACCCCAATGACCCCGAGGCATTCATGATGCCCGACGTGGTCACCGCGCATCACGAGATTGATGCCAACGAAAGCCTCTCCCCTCAGCAGCGCCTCGCGGAAAAGCAGCGCGTCCAGGCCGAGAGCGAGGAGCGTGGCGAACGCATCCATGTCACATCACAACTGCTCAAGGCCTACTGTTTGTACGAGCGTGACCAGCAATACATTGTGGCGGAAAACAAAGTGGTGATTGTGGACGAGCACACCGGCCGCGCGATGGAAGGCCGCCGTTGGAGTGACGGGCTGCATCAGGCGGTTGAGGCCAAGGAAAACGTGCGCATCGAGGCCGAGACTCAGACTTACGCCACCATCACCATCCAAAATTATTTTCGGCTGTACAAAAAACTCGCCGGCATGACCGGCACGGCCGAGACGGAGGCCAATGAGTTTCTCGATATTTACAACATGGGCGTGCTCGTCATCCCCACCAACCAGGTTTGCGTGCGCGAGGATCGCAACGATTCCATTTACCTCAGCACCAAGGAGAAATACCAGGCGGTGATCGACGAGGTGAAGCAGATCCACGGCGAAGGCCGGCCCATCCTCGTGGGCACCGTGGCTGTGGAAACTAGCGAACACGTGGCCAATTTGCTCAAGCGCGAGCGCATCCCGCACAGCGTGCTCAACGCCAAGTACCACGAGCAGGAGGCGGAAATCGTGGCGCGCGCCGGGCAGCGCGGCACCGTTACCATCGCCACCAACATGGCCGGCCGTGGCACGGACATCAAACTTGCCGATGGCATCCCCGACATTGGTGGTCTGCATGTGCTCGGCACCGAGCGCCACGAGTCGCGCCGAATAGACCGCCAGTTGCGCGGCCGCTGCGCGCGCCAAGGTGATCCGGGCAGCTCCCACTTTTTCCTCAGCCTCGAGGATGACCTCATGCGACTGTACGGCGCCAGCGACAAGATGGGCGGCTGGCTTGAGAAACTCGGCATGGAGGAGGGCGAGGAAATTTCGCATCCGATGCTAAACCGCTCCATCGAGACCGCGCAGAAACGCGTGGAGCAGCATCACTATCAAACCCGCCGCCGCACGCTCGAATACGATGACGTGATGAACAAGCAACGCGAGGAGTTGTACGGCTTCCGCAACCGCGTGCTGCACGGCGACGACACGCGCGACATTATTTTTGACATCATCGAGGAAGTCACCATCGATCGCGTGGGCGGCCATCTTGCGATGCTCGACGACACGGAGGACACGGCCGGTGGATTCCGGCCGCTGGATGAATGGGTGAACCTTACCTTCCCCGTGGGTATCGAGCAGGCCGAGCTGGAAAAGGCGCACGCCGAGGGCACCGGCGAGCCCGCCGTCGGCTCAATGTACGACGGCCTTTCAGCGGGGCAGTTCGCCGTGTGCCGCCATATCATCGACGCGGTGCACGCGGTTTATGAAATCAAGATCGCCGCGGAAGATGCCAACACCCTTGCGCAGGGCGAACGCTACACTGTGCTCACTGCCGTGGATCGCCTGTGGCGCGATCATCTGTACGCGATGGACGGCCTGCGGCAGTCCGTCCACCTGCGCGCTTATGGGCAGAAGGATCCGCTGGTGGAATACAAGACCGAGGCGCGTGATATGTTTGAGGAATTGATGGTGCACATCAAGGAGGAGGTTTGCAAAAATGTGTTCCTCACCGCCTCCAGCCTCGAGTCGGTTCAGCAATTCCTCCGCAGCCTGCCCACGCAGGCGAGCCACCAAATGGCCAGTGCCTTTGGCCTCGATGCCTCGATGATCAATGCAAGCAGCGATATGGTCAGCGAGGTAAACAACGAAGTCAGCGCCGAGCAAAAGGCGCGTCCCGTCCGCACCGGCCCGCGCGTGGGCCGCAACGACCCGTGCCCGTGCGGCAGCGGCAAGAAATACAAAAAATGCTGTGGATGATCGCCCCATCGACCCGGTTACACTGATCCGCCCCCGCCGCGCCATCCGCGGCATCTCCGCAATCCTGCTTCCCTTTCAATCCACCGGCGAGGTGGATTGGCCCGGCTTCACCGCCCACATCCAGCGCACCGTTTCCGCCGGCCTCGCGCCCGCGGTGAATATGGACACCGGCTTTGGCCACCTCATCGATAACGCCACCCGCGCCCGCGCACTGGAACTTACGCGCACGGTTACTGATGATTTTGTCGCGGGCGCATTCGTCCGTGATCAAGCCGGTGCGCCCTTCAATGCCGATGCGTACCTGCGCCAAATGGAAATGATCCAAACCTACGGCGGCGTCCCGGTGATTTTCCAATCCTTCGGCCTCACCGGCGGTGGTGATGAGGCGATCGTGGCCAATTATGCGCAACTCGCGGAACACGCCGACGCAATCATTGGGTTCGAGTTGAGCGATGCGTTTGCGCCTTTTGGGGAAATTTATTCGATGGATGTTTATCGCGGACTGCTCGGCATCGAGGCCATGATTGGCGCGAAACATTCATCGCTCAACCGCGAACTCGAATGGCAGAGGCTGATGCTGCGCGATGAAGTGCGGCCGGACTTTCGCGTGTTCACCGGCAACGACCTCGCCATCGACATGGTGATGTACGGCTGCGACTATCTGCTCGGGCTCAGCACCTTTGCGCCGGATGTGTTCGCCCGGCGCGATGCCGCGTGGGCGGCGGGCGACCCGGCGTTTTATGAATTGAATGATTGGCTGCAGTACCTTGGCTTTCTCACCTTCCGCCCGCCCATCCCGGCATACAAACATTCCGCAGCGATGTTCCTCAAACTGCGCCGCTGGATTGACTGCGACAAAACGCATCCCGATTCCCCCACACGCCCGGAAAGCGACCGCGAAATTTTACGCGCCATCGTGGAGCAGATGGCATGAGCGAGCCCTTCAAACTCACGCGCATTCCGTCGATGAAAACGCCGGATGCCTTTCGTGCGCACGTGGCCTCATTGGGCGTGGAGATTCCGTGCGACGACGCCATTGCCACCGAGGCCTCGCCTTTGGCGGAGACGCTGGCGGGGATTTCGATCAATGGCAAAACTGTCGGGAATCGCATTGCGCTGCAGCCGATGGAGGGATGGGACGGCACCACCGATGGCCAAGCAACGGATGCGATGCGGCGCCGGTGGCGGCGGTTTGGGGAAAGCGGGGCGAAGATGGTTTGTGGCGCTGAGGCGATGGCGGTGCGGCCGGATGGGCGGGCGAATCCAAATCAATTGCTTATCAACCGCGACACGCAGGGCGATCTTGCGGAATTGCGGGGAATTTTGCTGGCAGCGCATCGCGAAAAGTTTGGCGGCATTGATGACTTGGCGATTGGGTTTCAATTGACGCATTCGGGCCGCTTTTGCCGGCCGAATGGAAAATTTACTTACGAGCCGCGCGTTGCTTACCGGCATCCGATCTTGGACGGCAAATTCAAGGTGACGAGTGACGTGCAAGTGTGGACGGATGACGAGTTGGCCGGATTGATCGACGATTATGTTGCCGCGGCGCGCATTGCGCGCGAGGTGGGGGCGGACTTCATCGACCTCAAATGTTGCCACGGATATTTGCTGCACGAGTTTCTGGGCGCCTTCACGCGGGCGGGGCGTTATGGCGGCAGTTTTGAAAATCGCACGCGACTGTTGCGCGAGATCGTGGCCGGCATTCGCGCGGACGGCAATGACCTCGACCTCGCGGTGCGGTTGAGTTTGTTTGACGTGGTGCCGCACCGTCCCGATCCCACGCGCGCGCAGCCGGGCAAGTTGGGCCCGGGCATTCCGGAGGAATTTGAAACGCCATTTCCATTCCAATTTGGCTTGGATCAGAATGACCCGACACAACCGGACCTCACGGAGACTTTTGTCTTTGTGAAACTCTGCGGCGAGTTGGGTATCAAGCTGCTAAACACCTCGGCGGGGTCACCCTATTACAATCCGCACATACAGCGCCCGGCGGCGTATCCGCCCTGCGACGGCTACCAGCCGGCGTACGATCCGCTGGTGGACGTGGCACGTCAAATCGACGCGGTGAGGCAGGTGAAGGCGCAGCTGCCGGCGGGTATGGCGGTGGTGTCCTCGGCGTTGAGTTATTTGCAGGAGTACCTGCCGCACGTGAGCCAAGCGCTGCTGCGCAAGGGCTGGACGGATTTCGCGGGGCTGGGCCGGGTGGTGCTGAGTTATCCGGACATCCTCAATGCGGCGATGGGGCAGGGGGTCTTGGAAAAAAAACTGATTTGCCGGACGTTCAGCGACTGCACCACGGCTCCGCGCAATGGGCTGCCGAGCGGCTGTTTTCCGTTGGATGATTTTTATTCAAAGAGTCCGGAGGCGGCGGAGTTGAAAGCCAAAAAAAAGGCGGACTGAACCCGCCGATCAATTTTCTGTTTCGTGCGGCTTACCACCACAGGTAATCGGGATCCGGTGGCACGGTGAACATATTTGTGAATTCGATGGTGGGCGGAAAGGTGAACCGGTCAACATGCATATCTCCGTAAAGCATAAGGTGTGTGGCGTTGCCTTTCACGCCGTGCCAGGCGTCCTCGCGGTCATAGGGCCAGTTCCAGTCGCCTTGGATGATTTTCTTGTCCACCGAGGCATACGCGGTTAGCTCGGATTCGTGCATGGAGGTGGCCTCGTAGCTGTTGGGTTTTTCATTGCGTTCGCCGAGCACCCGCCTAACGCGGAACAGGTCATCAGCAACTTGGGGCTGGTAGCTGTTGCCAAGGGCATCCCAGCAGCTGCGCAAACCGAATGAGGTGCCTCCCTTGTCAGCGGGGTCGTGGAAAATTCTGGGATCACCCACATACTGGTTTAGAGGCCGCTCACTTTCGGGCACCTTGGCGCCCCACAGCAAGGCGGGGATGGGCGGCAGTGGTTCACCGTTGCCATCCAGGCCGCTGCCTTGTTTGCCGCCTACGCCTGCGGCGCCGTAAACGGTGGGGAACCACCCGTCGTGGTCGCCGAGGTAGCCGGTATAACCGGCACCGATTTGTTTCTGGTTGCTGATGCTCTTGACGGTGCGCGCTTTTTTCTTGGCGTTTGCCAGCACGGGCAGCAGCAACGCGGCGAGGATGCCTATGATGGCCAGCACCACCAGCAGCTCGATGAGCGTGAATGCGGACTTGTCGGGCTTGTGTTTGCGGGAATTCACGGGGCTCTCCTTTTCACGCGTCAATATAGATGAAAATTGCATTTTCGTAAAGCCGTTTTTCGGCTCACCACCAGGTGAAGGCGGGGTCTGGAGGGCGGCGCACAATCCACTTCAGCATGGTGCTGGTGGGTGGAAATATAAACTGATCCACGTGCATATCGCCGTACAGCATGATGTGCCGGCCGTGCCCCTTCACGCCGTGCCAGGCATCTTCGCGGTCGTAGGGCCAGTTCCAGTCGCCTTGGATGATTTTTTTGTCTACCGCATTGTACGCGGTGAGTTCGGATTGATGCATGGACTTGCCCTCGTAGGATTCGGAGGGTTCGGAGCTGACGCCCAACACGCGTTTCACGCGGAACATATCATCGGCCACCTGGGGTTGGTAGCTGTTGCCCAGGGAATCCCAGCAACTGGGCAGGTTGTAAATGCCTCCCCCAATATCTGCTGGATCATGAAACACCTCGGGATCGCCCACGTACTGGTTGAGGGGTCGTTCGCTGGCAGGCACCTTGGCGCCGTAAAGCCGGGCCACGAGGCCGGGCAATGGCTTTCCCTTGTGGCCCATGCCGGTGCCCTGCTTGCCGCCCACGCTGGCCGGGCCGGCGACCACCGGAAACCACTGGTCATGGTCGCCCAAGTATTGCTCGTATCCCAGGCCAATTTGTTTCTGGTTGCTGATGCTCTTGACGGTGCGCGCCTTTTTCTTGGCACCCGCCAAAACCGGCAGCAACAGACCGGCGAGGATGCCGATGATGGCAATCACCACCAACAACTCAATGAGGGTGAATGCTGCTTTGCGGTGAGTTTTTTTCATAAGCTGTATTTGCTCCTTTCCGAAGGATACAGCATCCCCCCGGATTCGTAAAGTCAGACGATAGAACCGGCTGCTGGGTTCCATTTTTGTTGTTACCATTGGGGTTTGACAGCCTTCGCCCGTGCGCCTATAACGCGCCCGCAACCCTAACCCAAACCCGACATTATTATGGCAATTGAAGTAGGCTCCAAGGCACCCGAATTCACCCTCAAATCCAGCAACGGCCCCGGCGAGAAAAATGATTTCGGGCTGGCAGACATTTCGCTCAGCGCCAATTTTGGCAGCAAAAACACCGTGGTGCTCTTCGTGCCGCTCGCTTTCACAGGCGTGTGCACCGGCGAATTGTGCGATATCACCGCCGGCCTCGGCGCGTACGGTGACCTCAACACAGACGTCATCGCCATCAGTGTCGACAGCCCATTTGCACAGGGCCAATGGGCCGAGAAGGAAAACATTGGCGTCACGCTGTGCAGCGACTTGAATAAGCAGACCGCCAAGGATTACGGCGTGCTGCTCGATGACCTCATTGGAGTCGGCAGCGTGAGTGCGCGCGCCGCCTTCGTAATCGACAAGGAAGGCACCGTGCAATACGCCGAGCAAACCGAGACCCCACTGGACCTGCCCAACTTTGAGGCCGTGAAGGAAACGCTCGCCAAGCTCAGCTGATGATTCTAATTCAGTTTTGATCGGGAGGCTTTCGGGCCTCCCGTTTTTTTGTGCGAGCTTGAAAATTCTGCCGGCCTGCAGTAGGTTTACCAGTGAGGACGGTGAAACGCATTTCTCCCATTTTGGCCATCGCATGGCTGTGCCTCGGCATGGCCGTGGCGCAGGATCAACTGCAACGGCGCGCCGATGGCCTGTGGTATTTGGGCAGTGCCGATCAACCCTATACTGGAAAGGCCGAGCGGAAGCATTTCGATGGCACGCGCATTTCCGAGCTGCATTACCGCGCCGGCAAACAGCACGGGCCCTCCCGTTTCTGGTACAACACAGGCAAACCCCGCTCCGTGTTTCATTACGCCGATGGAAAACTGGATGGAAATTCAACCTATTATTACACGGACGGTGGAATCCAAAACCTCACCACCTATCGCGCAGGTATTCTGCATGGCCCCACGATTGACTGGTGGCCCAACGGCAAAAAAAGTTTTGAGGAAAATTACGCCAACGGAATTCCCAGCGGCGTGTGGCGCGGTTGGTGGCCCAACGGCAAACTGGCCAGTGAAAAAATTTACCGCAACCGCAGCCTCGTTGCCCGCCGGGAATGGACCCGTGAAGGCATGCCCAAGCAATTGGCCGGATGGAACCTCAACGGCAACCCAATCAATGCCGCCTCGCAACGCGCGCGCATGCAAACGGTGGGCCGTCGCGTGATGTGGAACCGCGTCACCGGCCCCAACCGCATTGACCTCATCTACCGCGATAAACCCCTGCGCACCATTCGCACCGTGTTCGGCGATCCCGATGCCACCAACGACCAGCGCTGGACCTACAAAGGCCTTCGCATTCAGGATCCGACGGACAACCGAATGTACGACACAGTAATCTTTAGTTTCAAAAAAGGCAGAGTCGCAGAAATTTGGATCGAGTAGCCATTTCGCCTCGCCTTGACATCGCCCGCGCTCTTCCGCAAACTGTGCCTACCGGATGAGCACCCACAACAGTTTCGATTCGTTAAAATCCTTCGACCTCGGCAACGGAACCGAGGGCCATTTTTATTCACTGCCCGCACTGGAAGCAGCCGGCCTTGGCAATATTTCCCGTCTGCCGGCGTGCTTGCGCATCGTGCTGGAAGCCGTCCTTCGCAACGTGGATGGGAAAAAAGTTACCGAGGAAAACGTGCGCGAACTGGCCGCGTGGCAGCCCAAGGCCGATCGCACTGCGGAGATTCCGTTTCTCGTGTCGCGCATTGTGCTGCAGGATTTCACCGGCGTGCCGTTGCTGGTGGATCTCGCCGCCATGCGCAGCGCGGTCTCGCGCCTCGGCAAGGAGCCCAAGCTCATCGAGCCGCTCGTGCCGGTCGATCTCGTGGTGGATCACTCCGTACAGGTCGATTTCGCCGGCAGCGAGGATGCGATGGACAAAAACCTCGAGCTGGAATTCACCCGCAATCGCGAGCGCTACCAATTTCTCAAGTGGGGCATGCAAGCCTTCGACACCTTCAAAGTCGTCCCCCCCGGCATTGGCATCGTCCACCAAGTAAATTTGGAATACCTCGCGCAAGGCATTCTTGAGAAGGGTGGGGTGCATTATCCGGATACGCTCGTCGGCACCGATTCCCACACCACCATGATCAACGGCCTTGGCGTGGTTGGCTGGGGCGTGGGCGGCATCGAGGCGGAGGCGGGGATGCTTGGCCAGCCGGTTTATTTTCTCACGCCGGATGTCGTGGGCGTGCAGCTCACGGGCGAATTGTCCGAAGGCGTCACCGCCACCGACCTTGCGCTCACTGTCACCGAGATGCTGCGCGCGGCGAAGGTGGTTGGCAAGTTTGTGGAATTTTATGGGCCCGGCGCGGAGAAGCTGCCGCTGACCGACCGCGCCACCATCGCCAACATGGCACCTGAGTACGGCGCGACGATGGGCTATTTCCCGATCGACGCCGAGACGGTCAATTACCTCCGCGCCACCGGCCGCACGGACGAACATTGCGCCGCGTTCGAAAATTATTATCGCGCCCAAGGCCTCTTCGGTTTGCCGAAAGCCGGCGAGGTGGATTACTCGATGGACCTCGCGCTCGACCTCGGCACCGTCACCGCCAGCGTGGCCGGACCGAAGCGCCCGCAAGACCGAATCGAGCTGCCGCAAATGAAGGAGGCCTTCGGCGAAATGTACACGCGGCCGGTGACCAACGGCGGCTTCGGCCGGGAGTCGGGCACGCTTGAATCGGCCGATGCTGCGGTGTCGCTAAACGGTGATGGTGAAACAAACTTGGGCCACGGCAGCGTCGTCATCGCCGCCATCACCAGTTGCACCAACACTTCCAACCCCGGCGTAATGCTCGCTGCCGGGTTGCTTGCCAAAAAAGCCGTCGCGCGCGGGCTCACTGTGAACCCCTCCGTCAAGACCTCCCTCGGGCCCGGCTCGCGTGTGGTCAGCGATTATCTTGAGGCCACCGATTTGCAGCAGTATTTCGATGCGCTCGGCTTCCATCTCGTCGGCTACGGTTGCACCACTTGCATTGGCAACAGCGGTCCGCTCGCCGCGCCCATCGAGGCGGCGATTTTGGAAAACGACCTTGTCACCGCCAGCGTGCTCAGCGGCAACCGCAATTTCGAGGCGCGCATCCACCAGAACATTAAAGCCAACTTTTTGATGAGCCCGCCACTGGTCGTCGCCTTCGCGCTGGCCGGCCGCGTGGACATCGATCTCTCCACCGACGCCCTCGGCACCGACACCGATGGCAACGAAGTTTTCCTGCGCGACCTTTGGCCTTCGCTCGAGGAAGTGAACGAAGTGAT
>CAZJRV010000052.1:0-14446 GCA_964548235.1 uncultured Verrucomicrobiota bacterium | reverse complement strand
AAGAGTCACCAGAAAAGAGACATCGACAAACGGCGCACATTGACCCAAGGCGAACGTGTAACAATCCTGATTCAAGATCGCCTGATACGGCACCGGCCGCGAAGCCAGCGCATACAGGATGCTGGGATCTCCGGTGGCCACCACGAAGTGAATGCCCCGGTCACGAAGCCAATTTTCGATGAATCTCCCACGTTCCAGATAATCCAACTCGCCATCGACGTTTATGACCTCCTTAGGCTGGATCACCTCCCGCACATATTGCTCGGAATGGGTTTGCCTCGGTGCCGCTCCACCAGCATTGGAGGCTAGAATATAGTTTTCAAATTGGTAACCCCTCGCGGAGTAACCCGGGATCATAAACCGATGCGGAACCGAAGCCCCTCCCAAGTCATTAAAATAGGACACCAGAAAAGCCACCCGAATCCGTTTTGGCAAAACCGACACAGGCAGCTCCCTCGAACGTGTTGGGTTCAGGGTAGCAATAATTTGATGAATTTCATCATCAAAATAAAATTGCAAATCGCAATTCCGAAATCGATTCATGAACTGGGATAATTCATGAATGGCTCGTAGGCACTCATCCCCTTTGCCTGACTCTGCCAATTGTCGCACCCGTTTTTTTTGGGCACAATAAACCTCTTCTATCTGTAGCACTAAGGTCGGGTCGGATTCGAGCATCCCGCAGGCAATACTGGTTATTCCGCCAGCTTCCGATACAAGTCAGAAATTCGACCGTCCTCTTGATTGATTTTGCCAATCAAGGCCCGTGTTTCTTTGGGCGCATGAGTAAAGCCCAGTCGCAGGATATCCATCCAATTTACATTGTTCCGAGTTCGGACCTGCTCGATTTCATCGATAATCTCCAGGTCTCTCTTTAGTTTTTCACTGTCCATGAGCTTGTTTCTTCCGTTGGTTTAATGCAAACAATCGTTCCGCCATCTCCCAGTCCTCGTTTGTGTTAATATCCTGCGCCTCCCAACGCGAAATGAAGAATGGATAGGTATTTTCGTTTATCAACCGGGGGTCTTTTCGATAGGACTTCACGTCCAGCCAATAACACTGGTTGGCATCCTGACAGGTTGGCGGAAAATCCTGCGAACGCGTGGCATAATGTTCTGGCCACTGGTAAGCCACCCGGCCATCAGGCTTTTGTTGCAGGGCGCGCCAAGGCGTGACAGGCGATGGAGTGGCAACCAGAACTGAGTGGGCTTGTTGCTTACAGAGTACTTCAAATCCTCCCTGAATCACCGTGCCCGTCAAAAACGGGGCGGTCGGGTACACGCAACACAAGTACTTCGGCAGACCTCCTTCGTCTTCCAAGCACTGTAACCAATGTAACAAAACTTCATCGGTTCCAGTATAATCTCCGCTCAATTCCTTGGGGCGAAGAAACGGCACTTCGGCGCCCAAGTCCCGTGTAGTTTGTGCAACAACTTCGTCATCGGTGCTGACATGCACGGCGTCAAACAATCCGCTCTCTCGAGCTGCCGCGATCGACCACCCGATCAGGGGTCGACCGAAAAAGGGCCTAATATTCTTTCGCGGAATCCGCTTGCTCCCCCCTCGGGCGGGGATCAGTACCATGCGTTCAGGAGACGTCATCCAAAGTAAGGTGCTGACCTGCCTCTAAGTTTTGAGTCAATGCTCGGCCTATAATGCTATCCAATTCAGAAGGCGGCACGGCCTCTTTCGGCGCAGGACGCAACGGCAGTAAATGGTCCGCCTGCAAAACCGTCCCCGCAGGGAGAACGGTTTTGGCCCGCAAACACCGGCGTTGCACCACGATGGTTTCCCGCTCATTCTCCGCCACCACCTTGCGACCGTGCCCTAAGGCGGCCTCCAGTTCCCGGGTGCGCTCAATCATATCCCGCCATTCCTCTGGCTCCATTGAGAATGGGTGATCTGAGCCGGACCGATTGCGGTCATCGGTAAAGTGCTTTTCGATGGCTCGCGCCCCCAAGGCCACTGCACCCAGTGTGGTGGCGGAGCCCAGGGTGTGATCCGAAAGTCCAGTCACCACGCCCGGCCACATCTGCGCATACGTTTCGATTACCTTCAGATGGATATGGGCAAAATTTTCAGCCGAACCCGTATAATTCGTGTTGCATTGCATCAGGCAAACTTGGTCATTGTGCGCCAACAATATTTCCATTGCCTTTTTAACATCATCAAAATTCGACGCCCCAGTAGCCATAAAAACTGGCTTTCCGGATTTGCCTACTTGCCGAATAATCTCCGGCCATGTGATGTCTCCCGAGCCAATCTTGTGGGCTGGCACCCCCACCTCGTCCAGCACCGAAACCGCCGGCAGATTGTATGGCGTGGAGAAAAAATGCACACCCACATCATCGCTCACCTGTTTTAGCTCACGTGTCCAATCCATGGGGACCGAGGCGGACGCGTACATTTCATAAACACTCTTCTCCCATTGCGCCTGATGCGTGTTTTGGTCTCCAAGGGCTTTGAACCCGAAATCCGACACCAGAGTCGATGCCTCGAAATGTTGGAATTTAACCGCGTCGACTCCCGCTTCTGCGGCCAATTTAATTAGCTGCCTCGCCCGCCCCAGATCCCCATCGTGGTTCGCAGCAATATCCGCGATGAAATAAGAAGGGTGAGCTTTGCCCACCCACCTATCCCCTACTTTGAATTCGTGGCGCATCACGTCAAATCCCGCACGCTCGTTTTATGCGCGCAACAAAGCTGCCATGCTGTCTGCATCCAGCCATTCCGCGTTAGTATCACTCGAATAATGGAACCCGTCCGGCACGGGGTTCGCTCCGGCATTTATGTAATAATCCGGATTCCAAATATTAAACGCTGGCTGGATTACATAGCGGTCGCTCAACGCCAATGTCAGCCGCGCGTCGTCTGTGGTAATCATGATTTCATGCAGTTTTTCTCCGGGGCGAATGCCAACGGTTTCCTGAGGTAAATTCGGCGCCATCACAAGTGCGAGGTCCGCAATTTTCATACTCGGAATCTTAGGCACGAAGATCTCACCGCCTTGCATCATCTCCAATGAGGACAACACAAAATCAACTCCCTGTTCGATGGAAATCCAGAAGCGAGTCATTCGGGGATCGGTTATGGGTAGGTGCGAAGCACCTTTCACAATGAGGTCTTTGAAAAACGGCACCACGCTGCCTCGTGAGCCAATGACATTTCCGTAACGAACCACGGAAAACCGGGCACGCCCTGCACTCATATTGTTGGCCGCCACAAAAATCTTGTCGGATGCCAGCTTGCTTGCACCGTAGAGGTTTATGGGGTTGGCGGCTTTGTCGGTTGAAAGGGCGATAACCTTGGGCACTCCCACTCGAGTGGCCGCTCGCACGATGTTTTCTGCGCCGTGCACGTTGGTGCGGATACACTCGAAAGGGTTGTATTCGGCAGCAGGCACCTGTTTCATCGCTGCCGCATGGATAACCAAATCCACATCACGCAGCGCCATTTCCAAGCGATCCTCGTCCCGTACGTCTCCTATGAAGTACCGCATACAGGAATGACCGGACATCGGAAATTCCTGCGCCATCTCGTGTTGTTTGAGTTCGTCGCGGGAGAAGACGATGAGTTTGTTGGGGGTGTAGCGCTCGAGGCAGGTGCGCACAAAGGCTTGGCCGAAGGAGCCGGTGCCGCCGGTGATGAGGATGTTCTTGCCGTTGATTAAATCTGGTTTCATTTAGGCTCGGATGGTGTTCGTTTCGGCTGGCAATGCATTGCGGGTGTCCACCACACAGGGCACCCATTGGCTGAGCTGGGCATGGGCCACACCGTCGTGTGCGGTGGCGATGAGGGCGGCATCGTATTGACTCAGCGCACTCTCGGTCCACGGGACGGATTGGCGACCGGCGAAATGGCTGTATTCGCGGCTGGAGCGAATTTCCGGAACATGCGGATCATGATAATCCACCGCTGCACCCCGAGCCTCCAGTTTTTCCATAAGGGCATAGCTTGGGGATTCGCGATCGTCCTCAACGTTTGGTTTGTAGGCGAGGCCAACAATGATGATACGACTTCCTTTAAGCTCTTTGCCCTGCCCTGCGAGCCCTGATGTTAATCGATGGATTACATAATCTGGCATGGCAGTATTGACTTCGCCTGCCAGCTCAATGAACTGGGCCTCAAGACCTTGTTGGCGGGCTTTCCAGCTAAGGTAAAAGGGGTCAATGGGGATGCAGTGGCCGCCCAAGCCGGGGCCGGGGTAGAATGGCATGTAGCCAAAGGGTTTTGTTTTGGCGGCCTCAATGACTTCCCAAATGTCGATGCCCAGTTCACGGTAAATGATTTTCATTTCATTCACGAGGGCAATGTTTACGCAGCGGAAAATGTTTTCTAAAAGCTTGGTAGCTTCCGCCGCGCGACAACTGGAAACCGGCACAAGCGATTCGATGGCAATGCCGTAAATCGATTTCGCTTTTTCCAAACAGGCGGGCGTGAAACCGCCAATCACTTTTGGAATTCTGGCGATCTGGCTGTCTGGGTTGCCGGGGTCTTCGCGTTCGGGCGAATAGGCAAGATGAAAATCCACACCCGCCTTGGCGCCGCTGCCGGATTCAAGAATGGGGAGCAATTCTTCTTCTGTGGTGCCGGGGTAAGTTGTCGATTCAAGCACCACCAGGATGCCTTTCGGCAAATGCGGCGCAATGGCACGGGCGGTGTTGAGCACGTAGGTAAGGTCCGGCTCACGCTGCTCGCCCAGGGGGGTGGGCACACAAATGAGCACGGCATCCAACTCATTGACGCGCGCGCAATCCGTGGTGGCCTCGATTTGCCCAGCATCACGCTGGGCACGCACGCTGTCGGTGGGAATGTGCTTGATGTAACTCTCCCCTGCATTGAGAGCATTGACTTTGGCTTCATCCACATCAATACACAGCACCTGCGCGCCGGATTTTGCGAATTGAATTACCAATGGCAACCCAACGTATCCTAGTCCAATGATGCCGATTTTCATTTTAGACAAACCACCGGGCGGCCAATGGCGTGATATTCCAGACCCGCATCCAATACCGAAGCGGGGTCATAAAGATTTCGCCCATCAAAAATAATCGGCTCGTTCAAAGTGGACTGAATGCGTGCGAAATCCGGACTACGGAATGCCTTCCACTCTGTCACAATTGCAAGCGCATCGGCGCCCTCAATCGCGCTGTACGGATCTTCGCAATATTCTACACCTTCGCTGATGATCTCACGAGAGGCGGGCATGGCTTCGGGATCATGGGCACGCACCGTCGCGCCCGCCGCCAACAATGCGCGGATGAGCACGAGGCTGGAGGCTTCACGCATGTCATCGGTGTTAGGCTTAAAGGCGAGGCCCCACACGGCGATCGTCTTTCCGCGCAACTCACCGAGGCGTTCTTTGATTTTTGAAAACAGCACTTCCTTTTGCGCCTCATTGGCGGCATCCACTGCGGGTAAGATGCGCGGCGTGTAGCCATTGGCGCGCGCGGTTTGTTCCACAGCCCGCACGTCCTTCGGAAAACAAGAGCCGCCATAACCACAGCCGGGGTAAATAAACGAATAACCAATTCGGGAATCCGAGCCAATCCCGAGGCGGACCTGCTCGATATCCGCGCCCACGTGCTCGGCGATGTTGGCCATCTCATTCATGAAACTGATCTTGGTGGCGAGCATTGCGTTGGCCGCGTACTTGGTCAGCTCGGCGGATCGCACGTCCATGGCAAACACACGATCGTGATTCCTGTTGAACGGCGCATACAATTCGCGCAACAGTTTTTCCGCGCGCGGCTCACTGGTGCCGATCACGATGCGATCGGGCTTCATGAAATCGTTTACCGCATCGCCTTCCTTAAGAAACTCCGGGTTAGATGCGACACTGAACGAAACCTCTTCGCCTCGCGCTTTTATTTCTTCCGCGATTGCGGCACTCACTTGATCAGCCGTGCCAACGGGCACAGTAGATTTGCTGACCACCACACGATACTCGGTCATGTGCCGGCCAATCGTTCTGGCGACTTCGAGCACGTACTTCAAATCGGCCGAGCCATCCGCCGCCGGCGGCGTGCCGACCGCAATAAACTGCAACTCACCATGCGCCACAGCCTCAGCCGCATCGGTGGTGAATCGCAGGCGACCGTTCTCGCGATTGCGTTTGATGACACCTGTCAGTCCCGGCTCATAAATGGGAATGTCTCCTTGATTCAACGCCGCCACGCGATCCGCATTCACATCCACGCACAGCACCTCATTGCCAACATCCGCAAGGCATGCCCCGCTTACCAAGCCCACATATCCGGCACCGTAAATCGTGATCTTCATTTTACAGATGAGTTGGCAAACCAAGGCACCGTCAATGCCAATCCACTCTCTAATGAGTGCGTAGGCGCATAACCTAAATCGCGTTTTGCCGCATTGATGCTGGCCAATGAATGCCGAACATCACCGGCGCGAAATTCGTGATGAACGGGTTTGGCATCGCTACCGGTGAGTTTGCATAGTTGGCGGTGTAATTGATTTAAGCTGGTGCGCTTGCCAACGGACACATTGTAGACATTGCCGCGTGCCGCCTTAGCGGTGGCGGCGAGCAGATTTGCCTGCACCACATTTGCGACATAACAAAAATCGCGACTTGTTTTTCCGTCGCCATAAATTTCTGTGGGCTTGCCTCGCAATAATTTTTGCGTCCAGCGCGGGATGACGGCGGCATACGCGCCGGCAGGATCTTGACGCGGACCAAACACATTAAAATATCTCAGCCCCACCAATTCCTGTCCGTAACCGCTGCCAAAAACCTGCGCGTACATTTCATCCACCATTTTGCTAACTGCATAAGGCGAAAGCTGCGTTCCGGTGATCGACTCCACCTTGGGCAAAGATTTTACGTCGCCATAAACCGAACTGCTGGAGGCATACACCACCCGCTTCGCCTTTGCCTTGCGGGCCGCTTGCAATACGTTGAGGAAACCGGTGGTATTGGGAGCGTGCGTGCCAAGCGGATCGGCAAATGAACGTGGCACCGACCCGAGCGCGGCCTGATGCAAAACCAAATCCACGCCACGACACGCACGCGCGCAATCCTTTGCATCAGTGATGTCGCCTTCAATAAAACGAAACGACCGGCGCTGTGCTGCTGAAACATTTGCGCGCGCATCATCAAGATTGGACGCATGACCAGTTTCAAAATTATCCACGCCAACCACGCGTTGGTTGAGGCACAAAAGAGTTTCAACCAAATGCGATCCAATGAAACCGGCCGCCCCGGTGACCAGCCATTTGCGCGGCCGGCGCTTGAGGCTGCGTTGAAGTTTTTCGTAGGCGGTCACTTGATGAGCCGCTCGAGCAACGGCATGAATTGCTTGGCGCGTTTTTGCAATTTGGTGAGGCGCGCGAGGCGTTCTTTGATGAGCGCGTATTCTTCCGGGCTAAGTTCTCCTTTGTCCTCCGCCAATGTTTCTGTCACGTCCGTCAGCCGACGCTCGGCGTTTTCTGCGCGCACTTTGAAGACTTGATCATATGCCGTACGTACCATGTCGCCCAAATCCAGCACTGCCTCAAAATAATCTTTTCGTTCCTCCTGCAACCACACTTTTCGGATGAAACCGAGTGCGAGCAACTGTCGCGTGCCGGTACTCACGCTGCCTTTGCTGATGGAAAGCGCATTGCCAATTTCCGGGGCCGACATTGGCTCCGGCGCCAAGTACAGCAACCCATAAATTTCTCCCACTGAACGCGGGAAACTCAGCGCCTGCGCCATGCGTCCAAAAATATCCACCAACTCCAGCCGCACACGAGGGAGCGGTTTGAGTCTGCGGGTTTCGGCTGACCCTTTTGTAGTTGTCGCCATCTGAAAGGGGGCTAAATGGGTCCTCAACCAGAGGGGGCTGATGTGCAGGGACGCTTCGCGCCGGTCAATTCGCAGCAGCCACTGAAAAAGCGGCCCTTCCCGACTCAACCCGGCCCGAAACTAATTGCTTTCAGTTTGTTCAAATTGAATTGAACAAATCGAACTACCAAAAATTAGTGAAATCACCCCTCTTTTGCAAGGGGTTTTTTGCCTTTTTCCCCTCTTTTTACACCAGTTCCAAGTCCTCCACTGAAACATTCACTGCGGCAGCTTGCCCGATGAAATCCAGTCGCAGCAGTGCGGTGGTTGGGCCGTGGCGATCCTCCACCCACGCTTCAATCCCGACGAGCGGGCCGCGCTGGATGAGTACCCGCGTGCCCACGCCGATGTTTGGGATAAGCCATACCTCTTCCATCGTTTCCAGCGCCCGTAAAATGTCTGCCAACTGCGCCTCAAATTCCTCCTGATCCGGTGGCACCAAAAGGTTCGCCACGTAATCGCTTTGCATCACCTTCCGTTTCCCTTCCACGGGCAAGCGCAAAAAAACATATCCGGGAAACAGTGGTTTATGAAAGGTAACCTCTTTGCCCCGGTAATTGCGCACGCTGGCGTAGGTGGGCAGTTTGCTTTCGTGCCCTCCGCGTCCGCACCATGCCACGAGTTTTTTCTCGCAACGCGGCCGCGTATGGGCCACGTACCATGGGTGGGATTGGGTTTCCGTTGGCTCCATCAGTTCCCTTGGCAAAACCGCAGTGGGTTTGTCTCCTGCCGAATGATGCGCACCTCGCGCGAGGGTGGAAAGTCCCAAAGAGGGAAGTTATCCACCGCACGCACGGTGAATAGCTGGGGGTGGACGCCGCGCCATGCAGCGCGCATGATGCCACGAAGATTGCCATGGCAAGACGCTCCAAAAGAAAACGACAATGGGAAAAGACGATGCCGGCACAGGCACAATCGCCTTCAACCCCCGAATTGCAGGAGTCGGAGGAGCCGCAGGAATCTCACGAAGAGGTTATCGAGGTATCCGAGGAAATTGAGCCGGCCGAGCCAACCAAACCTGATGCCCCTGCACCCCGACCCTTGCGCTGGGCAAGCCGGGGGCTGTTGTTGCTCGTCATTCTGGTCGCTTGGGGCGCGGGGGCTTGGCTGCGCGCAGAATGGGTGCGCAACGCCGACAAGCCGGAGCACGCAGATTACAAATGGAATAACAACTACCTGCTCACCACACATGACAGTTTTTTTTACGCCTCCGTCATCGAACAGGGCACTACCGCCCAGCCGGATCATCTGGTGCAGCAACCCGATATTTATCATCAGGGCCTCATCACCCTACTCGGTGCCGCGCTGGTAAAACTAGGGGCACCCCTGCCCCAGCTCACCACATGGATGCCAGTCTTCATCGCGCCACTGTTGGCAGTGCCGGTAATTTTAATCGGGCGCCTTTACGGTTCGACACTTTGGGGATTCTGCGCAGGGTTGCTTGCGGTGGTGGCCACCAGCTATTTCAGCCGCACCACACCGGGGTATTTTGATACGGATATGTTCGCCGTCACCTGGCCCGCCATGGCGCTGTATCTGCTGCTGCGTGCGCATCGTGAAGAATCGCGCGGCTGGCTGCTGGCCGGCGCGCTGGCGTTGATGTTTTACCCGTTTGCCTATGGATCCGGCGCATCCGTCGTCATCGCCATGAGCCTTTGTTTCATTGGCTACCGTTTTTTACTCCTGATTTTGAACCAGCTTCATCGCAAAAAAAACCTGCCATGGGGGCCAAGTGCCGATGAAGCCTTCACATGGGACGCCATCCTGCTCGTTGCCATCGCCGGCCTGTTTTGCATTTGGACCCCCGGCAGTTTGCTGGCCCAGCACCCATTAAAAACCCTGCTCGGCCTAGCGCTCATGGCCGGGGCACTTTGGCTCATGTGGCAACGCAAACAAACACCGCATAGAATCCAAAAAATCAACCGCGCCATCCGGAGCAGCGCAGTGTTCCTTATTTTGTTGATGCTCTACCTCGGCGGCCCATGGCATGTGATGAAGCAAACCCTTGGCTATCTGCCCGGCGTACAGGCAAAGCTGGAAGCACGGAGCGGATCCAAAACTCCCTCCACCCCAGTCGGGCGGCCAACGCTTCCGAACTTGAGATTTCAGGAGGTGAAGAAAACCATCGTGGAGATTAAAGAGACGCCATTCTTCTCGACAAAAAAAGATGACCCCAAAACCGCGCGAGATGAACGAACCGAAGCCTGCATATCCAAGCGCGTAAGCGGATCGGACATCGGGTTTGCATTCGCCCTGTTCGGGCTTGTGCTGCTGATCGTGCTGCACCCGGAATTCCTAATCGGCGCACCGTTATTGGGCATCGGCATTTATCTGGCAAACATTGCCGGACATCGATTCACCATCCACGCCGTGCCACTCGCAGCATTAGGGGCCACATATATTCCGCTGGGCCTGCTGGAAATCACCCGGCGAATCAGCCCAAACAAACCCCCGGCCCTGCTTGGCAGCCTCCCCTTTTTTGAATTCTCCAGGAAACATCAGGGATGGTTCACCGCCTGGCTGGCGGCCGGATTGCTCACATTACCCTTGGCCTACGGCCTCATCCGACCCAACTACGACCACGACCTGCTTCTGGCCCGTGGCCGGCCGCCCGTACTCCGCGCGCCCGAGGTGGCGCAATTGGCGGAACTGCGAAAAATCTCCAACCCCGGCGACTACGTCCTCACCTGGTGGGACTACGGCAGCGCCGTGTGGCTGTACTCCGGCCGCAACGTGCTCACCTCGCCCTACAACCAGAGCAATGATAATTATATAATTGCGAAGATTTTTAATTCCAATTCACAGGCTCTGGCTGCAAATCTCGCGCGGCTTTCCGTGGAGGCACATCACCAGGACGGCCCGCCACGGGGCGGCCCGCTCGCCGTGGAACAAATCTTCCGTTCCCCCACCCAATCGCCCAATGAGATTTTGGAAATCCTCAGGCACCCAGGCTACCCCGTCCCCGGCCGTACGCGCGATGTATTCCTTCATTTGCCCGCGCAGATGATCCCGATTTTTCCCGTGCTGCACCAGTTCAGCGAGCGCGATCTGGCCACGGGCAAACCTGCCTCCAGCCCATCAACCTTCATCGAACAATCCGCCTGGCAACCCATGGGCGGCAACTCACGCGTCATCGCCATCGGCCGCATCCATCCCGATGGCAAGTCCATGGAAGCCACCGCCTTCTGCGATTTAGAGGCATTTTTGTACATTGAAAAAAATCCGGAAACCACATTAACTCCGCCACTAACACCCACCAATCTCAACCGCATTTCCCTCCCCTATTTCTCCATCGAAACCCGCGATGGCCAGCGGCTCCACTGCAATCGCAAGACACTCTCCCTCCAAAAAAGTGCAACCCAATTTGATCATGCCGATCTTGCCTTCAAGGATCACACCGGAAAACCACACGTCGTGTCGCAGAAAAACATCATCGCCGGCTACCCCGCCCTGCCGCTCAAGTCCATTGAAATCGTCAATCCGCGGCCCGACCGCCCCGGCTTTGTGCGCATACAGCGCTTCGACTCCACCGGCAAACCCCACACCCAATCCGCCAACCACCACCTTGTGTTCTCCAACGAAAACGGCGGCGCCTATTTGCTCGGCACACCCAATTACGAATCCAACTACATCCAAATGTTCCTGCTGGGCCTACATGACCCGCAATTCTTCGAACCCGTCATCTCCGGCCCCCAAGGCCGCATCTACCGCGTCAAACGCTGAGCACCTTTGCGCTCGACGCACGGCAAACCGCACGCTACACAAAAGCCCACCTTCGTGGGGTCATAGCTCAGTTGGTAGAGCGTCGCGTTCGCAACGCGAAGGTCTGGAGTTCGACTCTCCATGGCTCCACCATTCATTTCATTCCCTATTTTCAGGCATATTCTGAAGATAGGGGACTTTTCTTAAATTCACTTATTAACCGGCTTTGGGGTGGATTGTGAGTAAATATGCCGATTTGTCCCACATTTGTCCCACTTTGGGCTATCGAAAACGTCTCCGGACTGCTATATTCAGGCGTGAACGCGACACACCTATGAGCTTGAATTTGATCCAAAGAAAGAAGGACGGTCCTTGGCACTTGAGGGTGCGAATCAACGGACGGGATTTGAAAGTCAACTTAGAGACGACTAACAAGCGAGAAGCCAATAGGCTCGCACCGGTAAAGTATGACGAGATACTCAGATCCTCGACTGTTGATGGAGTATTCGATGACATGGTTGCCTTGCTCAGCAAACTGCCTCGAGATGAATCGAAAAAGAAGCGCGCCGAACTCCGCGCGCGTTTAAACGTCGCGTGCCGCGATGAACTTCCTTCTATGACATCGCTCTGGAAAAGATGGTCCGATTTGCCTTCCACTATGAATCGGGCGACCGCTGTTGATGACGAAGCCAGATGGAAACGATGGACGGATTTTCTGTGCGAGTGGGATATGGATGATGCGCGCTTAGATCAAATCGACGAGCGCATCGCCAACGAGTTCGCAATCCATCTCGACCAGCAAGAATTGACCCGACATTCAAAATTACGAATCCTGGCACTACTCAAAAATGTCTTCGCGCGATTTGCGGATGACTACGGGTTAGCGACGAATCCATTTTCTACAGCGTCTTCAAAGCTGTCCAACCATCAGGCTGATGCAACCGAGGGCCTGCCCGACAAGCGTGAACCCTTTTCTCCGGAAGACATTGCCAAAGTTCTCGGTGTGCTGGACCCAAAGGTAGTTAATCCCGACCTCATACTCCCGCCCATTGCCCGGCGAAACCGGCGAGAGTACTTTGCGCTCAGCCTCATCATGCTAGGCACAGGGCTGCGGCTAAAAGATGCGGTCTTCCTCCAGCACAAACAAATCAAAGGCGACATCATCGAAACGTCCCCCTTTAAAACGCGTTGGCGAGGAACCAAAATTGTTCGAGTACCAATTCCGCAATGGGTGAAATCCGCCATCAAACAATACTGCGCCCCGACGAAAGATGGGCGCCTAATGCCCGGCCTGAAAACTGAGTACGATAAGTCCCGCCAGGATTTTTCCAAGAGCCTCGGCATCCTGCTCACCCGTTTGGGGATCGAAACCACCGGCAAACCCGTCGAAGGCCGCGCGCGCGCCGTGGCCATCAAAGGCTGGCACTCCTTTCGCCACACCTACGACTCGCTGATGCAGCAGGCGGTGGCAAACCCGATGCTGGTCCAAAAAGCAATGGGGCACGCGTCACTGTCGCAAACATTCGACTACACACACGCCAACATGGGCGAGTTGGCAATTGCGGCGGAGGCGCTAAACCCGTTGGCGGTAAAATAAATGAGTCACAAGATGGAATGGCTGGATGAAGGGGACATCGTCGTTGACTGTGTGACGCCCAAGGAGGACACCCTTCGGGTTGTTTTCGGCGACGGGCGTGTGTTCTTGCTGCACTGTGTTGTGCCTATCTTAGGAGGAGACTCGTGGAACCAAGGGCGAATAAAAGCAGTTTGCAAATCCGTCTTGGCTGCCAATCGCTATTTAGTTCCGGCGCCCTCGACAAAGTGGGGGGGGAAAATCCACAAACTAGTAACCGCTGCCGAAGCATCAACCGGAGAGAATGGTGATGGTGCATCCGACGAACTAGTGGAGTTGACTGTGATGAGTTTCGCCTCTCTGGAGCGAGGGGACAGCCCTGGCAGTCGCAACGAGTTTGAACCCCCCTGGCTTGCATCGATCGAATCCGGCGATGGTCGTTCAATCACTGTTGGCATCCGTGACATTACTCCATCCCAAATGACTGGCGAAGAACTTTTGATGCGTGCTCAAGAATCTTCAGCAAAGGAAACCAAAAAAGTCGGCGAACAAATTGCCTCGGCAACAAAAAAAATATCTCAGGCAGAATCTCGTATCTCAAAGCGAGCGAAGGGTGTTCGTGAACGAGAAAACGCACTATCAGAGTACCTGGCAACCGGGGCGACTCTGGAGGGATCCGAAAGGCAAGCATTCACCAATAAGGCAAGGAGCTTTCTCCGTGAAGCGGCACGCAAAATCATGGTCGATCCAACCATGGAAAAAACCGTGGAAGGGATTAAGTTCCCAAGAGGTTATTCGGAGAAGCTAAAACTGATTTACGATATGCTTCAGGCCGAGGGTGGTCGTGCGAGAAAAATGGACATAGCCAAAAAATGGGGCGTTCATAAGCGCACCCTCCAACGGTGGTTCGTCCCTATGAGAAAAACCGAGGCGTTCTCATCCTATACCACCGCGGTGAAAAATCTGGTCCATTTAAAAAAGCCCGACCAATAGAGTTCTGCGGCGTTCAGTCCGGTCGATCCTCTTCCAAAGATGTCCGGTGGATGTCACTTCTTGAATAGGGGTGACATTTTGATTTCAGCCCTGTTTTTACGCCCCCTCACGCAGTCTGCACAGGGTGACATTTCTCCGAACCTGTTCTAATGGAGGCAGTTGCTGCCGCCCGCACAGAATGATCTGTGTGAACCAAGAAAGAATGATATGAACAATAATCAGAGAAAAGCTGTGGACGGCATATTGGACAGCAAGGTTCCCTCTGCACTGGTGAAAACTGTCGCCGAAGTAGCACAGGGGAAACAAAAGTATGACCCATTCGAAGGGCGGGT